>CANDMD010000113.1 GCA_947385725.1 uncultured Lachnospiraceae bacterium
GACTGTTGCAGCACCGGTGATTCCTGCTGGGACACCGGCTGCGACTGTTGCAGCATAGACGATGCCTGCTGCGCCGCCGTAGACACCTTCTGAGACATCGGTGACGTGCTCTGGGAAGATACCGGTGGCACCTTCCGCCCTTCGGGGAACTGAACTGCCGCAGGAATGGGCGGCACCGCAAATACCGACGGAACAGCAGGAGACACAGACTCCTGAGGCATCGTGGCAAATACCTGTGGCTCCATTGCAGAAACAGGCACTTTCAGCGGAATCACCGTCTCCGGTGCAAGCCGTTGAAAGGTATTCACTACCTCTTCGGCCTCCTTTTTCGTCTCCTTCACCTCTTTTACAGTCCGGTTCACCTCCGAAACTGTATTTTTCAAGTTAATATGCTTATCGTTAAGCATATCATAGAGAAACATGACCTCCTCATGATTCTTGTGTATCTCTGCCAACACTGTGTCAGAATACTCATTCACTGCCATGATCTTTTCATTCGAAAGGCGCTCCAGGGACCGCTCCGTTTTCTCTATCGAATAGGTAACTGCCTCCTCCACCACATCATCCACATGCCCTCTGACTGCCTCCAGTTCCTCGGACACCAGCGCCTTGATCTCTTCCTTTGCAAGTCCCCTGGTCTCCTCACTGCTCTCTTCATTCTTCATCGGGATGAGGAAACTCAATATAAATACACCACATCCCGCCACCAGCAGGACGATTTCCATCATATCCATCTCAAAAGTCCGTCCTCTATACCTATTGCCCGCATCAGCGGGCATCACTTATATCTTCATGTCAAAGCCTTCTCTGCCTTTTACAACCACGCGTTCCTGAGGCTTAGCTCCCTTGCGGTGCTTTCCCCCATCCCCATAATACTCGCCGTTCCCTTTTTCTTTGGCGTCAGGGTTTTTCTGATGCCACTCCGGGTTATCACTCCTTCGTACCTCACGGAGACGCTGCTCCGTATTCTTCTGGACATCCTGGCTGATAAAGGTCTGTGCGAACATACCCTTATTATCCTCATTCTGCTTGATCCCGGAATAATCCTGCGCCCTGGAAATCGTAGTCAAATCAATCGCACCAAATGCCATATGAACACCTTCTTCCCTCGGTTACAGAGGCTTCATGCAGATCTCGCCCCGCTCCCGCACAAATTTGCAATAGTGATAACTAGTCTGGAGTGTCTTGGAACTGTCTCCGATAATAATGGTCGTGCTGGGATAGATTTCATCGTTCACAACGATCTCCGAGAGCTTCTGGATTTCCATCATTGCCCGCATCTTCTCCATCCTATCGCCCATCTGCTTCTTCTCGGAGGTCTTATCCTCCACCAGCTTCATCACACTTTTCATATATTTCAGCTGGCTCTCATTAAACTGTATGCCTTTCTTCAGCTTCTCCTTAAAGGTCTCCAGGATCACTTCCGCATTGCTGATCGTCTTTTCTATATCCGCGGTCAGCTTCTGCATACGGCTGTACTGTGTTTTGATCAGCGGGTTCACACCCACCTCCAGGATCGTGGACACTCCCATACCGGTTCCTATCGTCTTTGCAGTAACCTTCTGTCCCGCCTGGACATAGCCGCCGACAATAATGCCCTTCCTTCCCTCGACCTTGACCTCCGTTCCTGCAGAAATCCTGCTGTGAAGGATCGCCTCCGACTCCACATAACCGCCGGCCACCACCCTGACATTCTCCAGAAACTTTGCCATAATGTCGCCGCCGGCTTTCAAATAACCTTTGGAGGAACCGTTCATTCCCTTCGCGATAATGATATTTCCCCCGGCAATAATCCTTGCATCCTCCACCAGACCGTTGACAATGACATTACCCCCGGCCTTTACCTCGAAGTTCGCCATCACGTCCCCGTTGATCTGGATACTTCCCTCAAAGTCAAGGTTTCCCGTGGACGCATCCACGCTCTTGACCTCAAACACATCGGAGACAAAAACCTTGTCATCCACCAGGGTCACATGCCCGTCTACCATGGATCGAATAGAGAGTTTATCCTCCGACAGTTCAATATTCCGGCCGAATTTCAGCGTTTCACGCTTGACCTCCCTGGGGTGGATGGGTTTGCCGTGGACATCATATCCCGGCTCCCCCCTGTCCTCCGGTATGATCGTAGCCAGCAAGTCGCCCTTCCTGCACTGATTGATCATGCTGAGGTTAAAGTAGTCCACACTGCCGTCCTCACGCTGTGAAGGCGGCCTGTGCTTATCCGTGTTAAACTTATAATCAATCACGGCATCCGTGCCGTTCCTTGGTTCCTTTCCTTTCGCTACCAGCAGATCCGTACAATAGATCCCGGGAGACTGGAAATGATCCTGCAACGTTTCCATGCGGATGCCATGGGTAATATTGCTGAAATGCAGATCTTTTAAAAAGTCATTAAATGAAATCCTGTCCCCCGTCTCGGAAGCCGGAATAAAACGCACATAAACGGACATATCATCCTCACTGACATCCAGATGATATGTCTCGGGATATTGGGGACAACGGTCCGAACCCAGATGATAAACACAGTCCTCTGCCTCCTCGTCCAGAAGCAGCATTTCGATCCGCCTTCTATCATAGCCTGCCCCCAGGCCGTCCAAATATTCCAGTAATTCCCCGATTCTTATCTGTTCTCCGCCATCTTTAGGCTGACACAACCTGACACCATATCCGTTTGGCTCATTGACCAGTTTAAAGTATCCATTCTGCATAATGATCTCTCCCTGTCAGTTATCCGTGAGGATTCCCATGTAGCTGCCCATTTTTGTTTTCATTTTCTGTAATGCCCTGGTATGAAGCTGAGAAACTCTGGATTCAGATACCTCCAGAATACTGCTGATTTCCTTTAAAGTCAGCTCCTCATAATAATACAAGGTAATGACCTTCTGCTCCTTTTCCGTGAGAAGCTGCAGCGCCTCCCCCAGCATCTTTGTCAGTTCTTCCTTCTCCACCTTCTCTTCCGGCGCTTCAAATCTGGAAGTCGTCTGCCTGCTATAATCCTGGGCCACGTCGCTGCCCTGCTCCATATATTCATTCAGGGACACAAGCCCTGTAACCTTCATCTGTGACTGCCATTCCAGGAATTCATCGCCAGAGATACCCAGTTTTTCCGCAATTTCCTCATCCGAAGCATTGTGGCCTGTCTCCTGCTCGATCTCCCTCATGACCGCCTCAATCTTTTTCTGCTTCTGCCTGATCGTCCTGGGAATCCAGTCCATCTTCCTGATCTGATCCAGGATCGCGCCCCGAATCCTCAGGCTGGCATAAGTCTCAAATTTAACCTCCTTAAAACAATCAAATTTATCTATGGCATCAATCAAACCGAAAATACCGTAGCTTACCAGATCTTCATACTCCACATTATATCCCAGATAGATACTGAGCCGTCCGGCAACCACCTTCACAAGAGGAGCATATTCCAATATGATCTTTTCCCTGGCATCCGCGGATTTTGTCTTTGCATATTCCTCCAGCAGTTTTTTTCTGCCTGCCTCATCCATAGGAACACATCCCCTCCCTTCAGTTTATTTCCATACTATACTTCTTTTTCATTCTCCCCGCTATCCTCTGCCGTCTCCTGCCCGCTGGCATCCGCCTCTGCATCGCCCTCCGCGCCTTCCGCCTCTGCTTTCTCCTTCTCCATCTTCTCTTCATTCTGCCTGTCAAATGAATCCAGTGTCCATTTTAGGATGCTCCCTAAAACATAAAAAAGCACCAGGACAAGAAAAAGTGATACCAGCTTTGTCACCATGGAATAATCCATGATATATGTAATGATACAGGTTACCGCTCCCGCCGTCAGCATCAATAAAAGGGGTAAATTCTTTCTGTTCATAGATTTCCCTTCATCATATCCTATTCATAAATCTTATACTAAATCTTATACTCCGGTTTTCCTACTGCCCTGATGATATAATCACCCGTCTCAGGATAGAAAATAACCGTTCTTCCAAAGTTTTTACCGGTATCCTCCGCCAGGATAGGGATCCTCAGTTCACCCAGCTTCGCCTTTGTGGCCTCCACATTGCGGTCTCCTACCTGGCCGAAAGAGCTTGTACCGTGAAAGTTGAACATATTGGCACCGCCGGCAATCTTTGCCACCATGCGGCTTCTCTGCGCCCCCAGCTTTTCCATCTGTCTTACCAGTTCCACTATCCCCGTATCCGCAAACTTTGCGATATTCGTCTGACTTCCCTTGATTGACTTGCTGTCCGGCAGCATGACATGCGCAAGTCCCCCTATCTTATTCGCCGGATCACGGATCGCGATCCCAACACAAGACCCAAGTCCAAGAGTCGTTATCCCATTGGGACTGACACATGTCTTGAGGTCTGCCATTCCCACTTTGATTATTTCGCTCATCTGTGTTTCCCTCTACACCTTATTTCTTTGCACTGACATCCTTAGATCAGGGGAATCCCCAACGCCCCTAATATCTTTGCATAAGACTCCAGATCAGGAATCAGGATAAAATATCCATCCAGTTCGATCTCATCATAGAACTGCGACTGGATCAGCAGGATATTGTCCCCGAAAATTCCAAACTGGATCGCAGGAACACTCAGGATCGCCCCCGCCATATCCACCGTCAATGCAGGCGGTGTGGGAACGATCTTCAGATTCGTCAGTGTGGAAAGGGAATTCAGGTATGCGCCCGTAATAATATTTCCTATCTCCTTCATTGCGGAAAGACCCATCTCCTCAAATTCGGAACCGGGGGGAAGCATGCCCATGGTAATCTTCTGTATCAGGTGACGGGCACTCTCCTCCTCCACCATAAACATCATACTGCCGGTGATATCCCCGTCCACTCCCAGGAACACACCTACCATGATCTGCTCTTCACCCCCCATCATATCGCCGACTTCCGAGAACTCCAGAAGCCTGACCTGAGGTACTTTCATATCCACCTTGCATTGCAGCATCTGGGAAAGTGCGGTCATGGCATTTCCCGCGCCAATATTTCCCAGTTCCTTGAGAATGTCGTAATAGTTCTCAGTAACCTGCTCTAAGCTCATATCACTCATGAATGTATCTCCTTTTACATTTTCGTAACAGTCCGAATGCGATCTCATGAACCCTGGCCAGTTCCGGACTGTTACCTATTATTAGTTCTCCTCCAGACTGATGGCCGCCAGGTCAAAGAGAGAGATCAATTCGCCATTGTGCTTCCCGACTGCATTGATAAGATTTCCTTTTTCAGCCGTGATATCACTGGAAATTCTTTCTATATCCGCCTCGTACAGGGTCACCACCTCTTTCACTTCATCTACGATAAAGCCTACGTTTCCCTCTTCCTCCAGCTTCACGATCAAGATACGGGTAGCCTTGGTGATCTCATCGGCTTCCAGTCCCATCTTCAGGCGGATGCTGAGTACGGGAATAACCTCGCCCCGCATATTGATGACACCCTTTAAATATGCGGGAAGCTTCGGCACCCTGGTGATGCGCTGCATCTTTACGATATTGTCAATATTACGGATATCGATGCCGTACTGCTCTTCTCCAAGCCGCACCACGATATACTGGATGGATTCGCCTTCATTCCTGCCCTTTTCATCGTCCAAGGCGATCTGATTGTTATTTATACTTAATTCCATGTGTCTGTTCCCCTTTCTAAATCAAGGTATTAGCATCAAGGATCAACGCGATCTCGCCATCACCAAGAATCGTTGCGCCGCTGATGAACTTGCACTGCTTAATGTATTTGCCGAGAGACTTGATAACGATCTCCTGCTGGCCGATCAGTTCATCAATCACCAGACCTGCCTGCTTATCTCCCTTCTTTACAATAACCACGATCAGATTCTCTTCGTTGACAGGCTTCCTCTCCACGTCCAGCACCTCATTCAGACGGATCAGCGGAATCACCGTGCCGCGCAGATGGATCACTTCCTTGTTCTGCACCAGCTTCACCTCACTGGCAGGGACATCCTCCAGGGTCTGGATGGATCCAAGGGAAATCGCATACTTCTCTTCTCCCACCACTACCATCAGCGCCTGAATGATCGCCAGGGTCAGGGGAAGACGTATGGTCCATGTGCTTCCCTCTCCCAGCTTGGACTTCACTTCCACCTCGCCGCTCAGGGATTCGATCATGGACTTGACCACATCAAGGCCGACACCTCTTCCCGATACGTCGGTCACCTTCTTCGCTGTGGAAAAGCTGGGAAGGAACAGCAGATCTATGATCTCTTTGTCCGGCATATTGGCTGCCTGCTCCAATGTAATAATACCTCTGTCAATGGCCTTCTGCTTTACGGCCTCCACGTCAATGCCGTTACCGTCATCCCTGACCTCAATCACGACGGTATTTCCCTCCTGATACGCATCCAGGAATATGGAACCTGCCGCAGGCTTTCCTCTCTGGATACGCACTTCCGCGGACTCCAAACCATGGTCTGCGGAGTTACGCAGCAAATGCATCAGCGGATCACCGATCTGGTCTACCACGGTACGATCCAACTCTGTCTCCTCACCAGTCATATACAGTTCCATCTTCTTATCCAGCTTCTTTGAAAGATCACGGATCATACGGGGGAACTTGGTCACGACACTCTCGATAGGCACCATCCTCACCTTCATAACGGATTCATGGAGATTGGTGGTAACGCTCTCCAGGTACTCAATCTGCTCGTTAAATGCGCTGTTCACATCCGTCTGCTCCTGGCTGGACACGGATACCAGCGAATTTTTCGCAATGATCAACTCGCTGACCAGATTCATCAGGGAATCCAGCTTCTCGATATCCACGCGAACCGTACGGTTGACCACCGGCTTCGCAGGCGTCTGCTTCTTGGGCTCCGCTTTCGCAGCAGGCGCCGCAGGTGCTGCGGAAGCAGCTGCAGAGGCCGCGGCAGGCGCCGCAGCGGGTTCTGTCTTCTCCGCTTCCTTGGAAGCATCCTCCTCAGCAGCCGCCGCTTCCGCAGCTGCTTCTGCTTCCTCATCCGCGATCACCTTTGCACTCTTATTGTTAGCCAGATCGATCTCCGCACCCACAACCTTATCTATTTCGGACACAGCCTCACAGGACGTAATAATCTCATCCAGTTCCGCATCCGAAAGAATGATCAGGGTAAAGTCCCTGTCAAATTTCTCATCCTCCACATCCTGGGCGCTGGGATCGGAGACAATGATCTCTCCTCTCTCCTCCACCGCCTTGAACACCAGGAAAGCCCTCGCCGCTTTCAGGATACAACTCTCCTGCACCGAGACATTCAGTCCGTACACTCTCTTGCCCTGCTTCTGCGCTTCCCTGATCACGTTGACCTGGGAATCATCCAGGACAACACTGTCCCACTTATTGCCGGAAGCGCTCTCCTGCGCGGGGGCAGCTTCCTTTGCAGGGGTTTTTCCGGCAGGAGACTCCCCGTCCTTCCCCTGATTCAATATGCTGTTCAGCATCCTGATAATGGGTTCATTGTCATTGGTTCCCTCATCGGCAGATCCCTGGATGTTGTCCTTGTACTCCTCCAATGCATCCAGGCACTGAAACAGAACGTCAATGATCTCGGAAGTCACCTTAATGACACCATTACGCACCTCGGAGAAAACATTCTCCATGTCATGGGTCAGATTCTGCATCCGCTTAAATCCCATGGTACCCGCCATTCCCTTTAAGGAATGTGCTGCCCGGAAAATCTCATTGATGGTATCCATGTTCTCAGGGTCAGACTCCAGTTCCATGATACGCGTGTTCAGATTTGTTAAGTGTTCGTTAGTCTCGTCAAGAAAGATCTCGAGATATTGACTTACATCCATAGTATCCTCCATTCTGCCTGTGAGGCAAATTCCTTACTGATTTTTTACACCTACGTTTAAGACAATTTCCTGTGCGATCTCGTCCAGCGGAACCACCTGATTCGACAGACCCGCATTTTCAACGCTTCTGGGCATGCCGTACACGGTACAAGAGGCCTGGTTCTGGGTGATCACATGGATATTTTTATGAGGTTTCAGATTTTTGATCCCGGCAGTACCGTCCGCACCCATTCCTGTCATGACAACACAGACAACCTTGTCAAACTGACTGTTCACCAGTGATTCATACATATAGTTGGCACAGGGCTTCACGCCCTCCCTGTTGGGTTCATCCGTATAATGGATCACATACTTGCCGTCCGGGGAAGTCATTACGTTCATGTGCATACCGCCCTTGGCAATATAGACAGTTCCCGACTGTAATTCATCTCCTTCCGCCGCTTCCTTAACCCTTACGCTGCTGAGTTCGTTCAGACGTTCCGCCAGGGACGCGGTAAAGCCCTTTGGCATATGCTGCACCAGCAGCACCGGTGCGTCCAATTCCGCCGGAAGCCTTGGAATGACGGCCTGCAATGCCTTGGGACCTCCTGTGGAGCTGGCGATAGCCACCACCTTCGTACCGGAGATCCTGGAGGAAAACTTTCTGGCAATATCCGCCATTTTCGCTACCGTCGCCTGGCTTTCCGCCACCTTTTCCCGGGATTCGAACACGGGAAGCCGGCTGTTTGCCACCACATCCAGAACCCTGAGCAACCTGTCCTTAAAGACGTCCGCACGGCAGTCCACCGCGCTGTCCGGTTTATGTATGAAATCCAGAGCTCCCAGTTCCAGGGCGTCCATCGTGGTCTTGGCTCCCTCTCTGGTGTCAGTGCTTGCCATCATGACCCTTGCGGGAATCTTCCGTTTCTGTAGTTCTTCCAGGAGCTCCAGCCCATTCATCCTGGGCATGTTCACATCCAGAACAACCGCGTCATACTGATTCCTGCTCAACAGGTCAAGCGCTTCCAGACCATTCGTCGCACGTGCAACAACCTGAAATCTCTCATCAGTATCTATTATATCACACAATACTCTTCTCATGAGTGCAGAGTCATCAACTACCAGAATTTTTTTTGCCATTACTACACCCCCGCACGTGCTTCCGCACACATATCAATCAATGTTTCTGACAATAAGGTCCTGTTTATGAATTCTATTGTATGAAAATGCAATTTCACACTTTCCTCTCTTTCTGGAGATTTTTCCTCTCTTCTTCAAATATGTATTTTATAATCTCTTCCCGTGTCTCGTTATCCATGTCATAATACTGCACGCGATGTTCATAAACTCCCGGCCGGTTTTCCAGTTCTTTGGCGCTGAGCACCTTCCCGATCACTTCATACTGCTTCTGCTCACTGCCCTTGATCAGATGGTAGCTGCAATACAGCAGATTCCCCGGCGCATATTTCTGGGAGGAAATGAACCGCAGGCCGCCGCCGCTGATATCCACAATGACACTCTGTTTCAGAGGCCGTCCTGAGACGAGGGCGAAGGGAAGGCGTTTCTCAATGGCCTGGATCTCGTCCTGCTCCAGATTCCTGGCGCACATTTCCAGGGCGCAGCTAAACCGATAGTATTCACGCCGCTGATATTTTCTGAGGTTGCTGGTGAGTTCCACCACCAGGATAAACACATTATTGCTCTTATAGCGGTCCACTATCCTGGCAAAGCACTGAAAAAGACCGCTTGCCCCATAGAAGACCAGATCATATTCGCTGTCCACCGGAAGCAGGATCAGCTTTGACTGCTCCATGGGCATGGCGATCTCCAGCGTATCCCCCGAAAGGATTTCCAGAACGGAACTATAATAGATCTTCTTGTTTCCTTCCCCGTTCTCCTCCTCGCCTTTGTCAACTGCCTGAAGCTCAATCTTATCATTTTGTGAGATAAATTTAGATAACATATTCACCTGCTCCTTCCTATGATATGGGAGAAAAATGCCGCCATCCCCCTCTTGGGCTGGCGCTGCGCCTCCTCCTTGTCCAAAAGCCGGCCGGCAATCCCCTGGAAAGCCCGGCTGGATTTCGCCTCCGGATTCTGCAGCGAGACCGGAAGCTGCTGCATCACTGCATTGGCAAGCTGGGCATCCTCAGGTATGCTCCCCAGATAAATCAGGGGGATCTTCAGATACCGGAAAACCACTGCATTCAGCTTTTCAAACAGCACCTCGCCGTCCGCCTCCTTCTTCACCCTGTTTGCGATCATCTTCACCTTGGTAGAGGACTCATCAAACCTGGGATGACGATAGAGCGCCTTCAACAGGGAATAGGAATCCGTAATGGACGTGGGTTCCTGGGTCGTGACCAGCAGGACCTCCCCACACGCCACCAGAAATTCCAGCACCGCGTCAGAAATACCGGCGCCCGTATCCACAATAATTATGTCGGCAATGGAGTCCAATTCCGCCAGATTCTGAATAATATAATCAAGATAATCCTTGCTCAGATCGGACATTCCCGCGATCCCGGAGCCGCCGGAAATAAATCCGGTCTCCATGGGACCCCAGGTGATGATATCCCTGATACTTTTTCCTTGGTAAATCAGGTCACACAGATTATGCTTCGGCACGGCACCAAACATGATTTCTATATTCGCAAGTCCGAAATCAGCGTCCAGGATAATGACCCTCTTTCCCATCTTTCGGAATTGAATTGCCAGATTAATGGAAACGTTGGACTTTCCCACGCCTCCTTTGCCGCTGGTAACAGTCATGACACGGGCAAGTGGCTTTGACCTTACCTGACTGGCTTTTATGATTCTGAGTTGTTCCGCCTGATCCATGTCACTACCTCCATTCCTGCTCCGTTTCTTCAGTACCCCTGAAACTACGCCTTGCCGCCTAACAGCTGTTTTACCGTTTTCTGGGGATTAAAGCACTCTATGTCATCCGGCACATTCTGGCCACAGGTCACATAGGCGATGGGGACATCCGCAAACAGCTTCAAATTTAACAGATTCCCCAGCGTCGACGTCTCATCCAGTTTGGTAAAGATCAACTGGTAATCGGTAATCTCCTTATAACTGGACACGATCCTGACCAGATCTCGGTACTTCGTGGTGGCGCTGAGCACCAGAAAGGTCTGGTACTCCCCCGCCTCCTTCATGGCATCAAAAAGCTTCTGCATATTTTCCATCTGCTCTTCGTTCTTATGGGAGTGACCTGCAGTATCCACAAAAATGTAATCAAAATTGTGAAAATCCTGTACCGCCTGCTTTGCATCCCCTTCCGTATAGATCACACGGAAAGGCGTCTCAAGGATATTGGCGTAAGTACGCAGCTGTTCCGCCGCCGCGATTCTGTAAGTATCCGCCGTCAGCAGCGCTACCTTCTTCTTCTCTCCCATGGTAAAATCACTTGCCAGTTTGGCGATAGTAGTGGTCTTCCCCACGCCGGTGGGTCCCATGAAAAGCACGATCTTCGGTCCCTTCCCGGCGGCTGTGATCCCGTCCGCTTTTCCAAACTTCAGGATCATTTTCTGATAGACATTCGCCAGGATATAGTCAAAGGGCATATTGGGCTTCTTGTTTTTCTCCAGATCCTCTATGATCTGGTTTGCGTACTTTTCGTCCACCTCATTTTCCAACATGGTATTGTACAGCAGACGGACAAATTTGCTTCGCTCCAGTTCTTCCTCACTGGGTTCCTCTTCCTGCTTCTCCACCGGCGGCGCGGCTTCCGTCTGTTCCTGCTTCTCCGCCTCGTCCTGCTGGAATCTGCTCTCCAGCAGCGTCTGAAGGCTGTCCAGCCTTTTCTCTATATTCTGGGAATTATCCGCCACCAGTGTCACAGCCGCCGCAGGAGGATTCTCACGGTTCACCGGCTCCGCTGCTGCCGTTTCTTTTCGGACAGGCTTAGGGATATCTCCCTCCTCCTCCAAGGCCACAGTCACCTCTGTCTGCTTTGAACGGAACAGTGCTGCAAAACCCTTGGGTTTCACTTCCTTCACATTCATGATGACCACACCGCTGCCCAGTTCCTTCCTGGCAGCCTCCATCGCTTCCTCTTCTGTTTTTCCTACGAATTTCTTGATAATCATTATGCTGTCACCATCCCAACTGACTGTAATTCAACATTGGATTCCACTTCATTGTAGGATACCACCACAAGCTCCCTGTAATAGTCCTCCGTCAGGCGCTTGAAATACATACGCACAATGGGTGAAGTGATCACAATGGGACTCTTGCCCAGATTTTCCAGCTTCTGGACCTCCTTGCCCACGGAATCTATGATCGCCCTCGATCTGTTGGGATCCAGATTCAGGAACGCGCCGCTCTCCGTCTGCTTCACGCTGCCCATGATCTCCTGCTCCACCTTCGGGTCTAATGTTACCACATTTGTGGTCTCATTGGCCGGGAAATACTTGGTAGAAATAGCGCGTTTCAGGCTCTGGCGCACATATTCCGTCAGGATGTCCGTATCTCTTGTGGATGGCGCGTAATCCGCAAGCGTCTCCAGGATCGTCAGCAGATCCCGGATCGAGATACCCTCCTTCAACAGATTCTGCAATACCTTCTGGATCTCGCCGACGCCAAGCGTCTTCGGCACCAGCTCCTCCACCAGGGACGGATTGGTTTCTTTCAGGTTGTTT
>CANDMD010000114.1 GCA_947385725.1 uncultured Lachnospiraceae bacterium
TCAGATCCGGTTGCCCTCTGCTTTCAGATCCGGTTGCCCTCTGCTTTCAGATCCGGCTGCCCTCTGCTTTCAGATCCGGTTGCCCTCTGCTTTCAGATCCGGTTGCTCTCTATCTTCACATGGATACCGTCCTTTACCAGTTTCCGGAAAAAATATCGCTCCACATCGGTCTCCACGATACTACTTGCGAAATTGATGGTCAGGATATCCTCAAAGCTGATGATGGCGCAGTTGGTTCTGGTGGAATAAGGCTGTCCCATGTAAATGTCAAACCGCTCAATATATGGTTTCATCCCCTCCGGCACCTTCAGCGCTCCCATATTGGTCAGTCCGGCGGAGGAATTTTTATCCTGTATCTTGGTATAAAACGTTCTCACCGCGAAATCCTTGAGAAAGAGAGGCACCACACGAATAAAGGGATTCCGCTGTGTGGCGGCATTCGTTGTGATATCGCCCCTGAGCAGCTTTTCATTGATATAATAGCGCATATAATTATGCACCTGGGTCACAATCTCTTCAAAAGTATACTCTCCCAGCCTGGGATCCACCCCCGGGTAGATCATGGTAATAAAATTCCGCAGTGTGATCGTGGGGAAAAAACGGCGCAGATTCACCGGCATGGCTATTTTCACCGGTCTCTGCCTCACAGGCCTGTCCTCCTCCTGCTTTCGTAAAAGCGCATGGAGCAGAACCGCATTGAGATACTCCGTGATCGTGGCGTTATACCTCTTTGCCACAGCCATCACCTCGGATACCGACAGGATGCCGTCCACAATGTTCAGCGTATAGAAGGGCTCCTTCGTCCCCCTGACGCGGTAGGCTTTCTCTCCGAGCCTGGGCGGACACACTTTCGCGTTGGCATAGCGCATGTACGCATCCTCCAGCTCCTCCTTGTCCGGCTCCTCATGGATATCCAGCACAAAACCTCCATTGGCGATCTCATCATGTCCCAGAAGCCTCAAATAAGTCGCCGTCAGGGTCTGCAGGACACACATTCCGCCCGTGCCGTCCCCCAGACTGTGGTGGGCTTCCAGCGCGATCCTCTTCCCAAAATAGTACACCCTGACCAGGTATCTGTTATTCGCTTTAAAATACATGGGCTGGCAGGGATTTTTCACATCCTCCTGGACAAAGGGACCCGGACGGTTATTTGGCTCCAGGTAACGCCAGAACAGCCCTTTCCTGATCGCCGCCTTGTAGGTGGGAAACCTGGGAAGTGTCATGTCAAGTGCCTTCTGAAGGACCTGTGGATCCACTTCCTCCTTCAATACCACCGAAAGCCTGTAGACAGAAGAAAAATCCCTCCTTTGCAGGGTCGGATATACAATGGCGGACAGATCCAGCTTATACCAGTCCGTCTTCTCTGCTTTTTCTCTGGGAAGCCTCGCTTCAGCCAAGGACATCACTCCTCTCCATGCTCATGTAAAAAGCATCCCTTTGTGATGCTTCAAATATGCGTCTGCCATAATTTCCTATAAGGTAAAAAGAACTGTTCACTAACTACTTAGTAAACAGTTCTTCCAATCATGCAGGAGAAGAGACTTGAACTCTCATGGTATTGCTACCACACGGACCTGAACCGTGCGCGTCTGCCAATTCCGCCACTCCTGCGAACAAAACTTATTATACATACAGTTCGGGTAAAAGTCAACCTATTTTTAAAAAAATTTCAAAAAAGATGCCGGTCTTCCAGTTTCGTACTGGTCAACCGGCATCCATTATGCTTTATCCTTTAATCCTGCCAGGAGCAAATCAGAATGCGTCCGCGTAGCGTGCACTTCCCTGTACATTATATGTTCCATCAGCCGTATAACCGTTAGACGCATTTGCCTGAGTCGTCATATAATAATCAACCAGCGATGCATTGGTGGCAATGGAGGAACCGTAATCCTTGAAAAACTTCTGTACATCCGCCATATCCGACTTTTTAAAGGTATCCTCATCGATCGTCATTTTGCCCTTCGCATCGACGCCAATTCCAAACTGCTTCAACGCATCCTTGTTCTGCGCCGTCTTTTCCCTGATGTAAGACAGGTTTGCGAGCACGCCGGAATTGGAACTGGACTCCGCCTTATCAAACATACTGTTATAATTGTTCACAAAACTCTTTGCAGTGGAAAAAATCTTGTCAACGTCATATTTGTCAGTCTCGTTGCCGTCCTTATCCTTGACCTTCTCATACAGCTTGTCAGAACCCAGCGCCCTGGCGTCTGTCTTGAGGCCGGCTGCACTGGATGCCGCCTTGTTGGTCGTCACGGTATTATCGGTGGTAGTCCCTGCACTCGCCGATGCGCCTGCAAACTGGAGCCTTGACGCAACCGTGGAGCCATAACTCATGATATCCTTGGATGAAAACAGATCCTGCACCTTCGTAATATCCGTCGCTTTCAGCTTGGCCTCGTCAATCTGAAGCGTTCCATTGGAGTTTACAGAAACACCGATCTCCGCAAGCTTATCCGCATTGGCTGCCGTGCTGCTCATCACATTCGCCACATATGCCGTTTTGTTGGTCAATGTAGAACCCTTCGCAGCGGTCACAACATTGTTATAATCAGTCACGTAATTCTTTACCGCGGAAACCACCTTGTCTGCAGCAGTCTGGCCGTTTTCCGTATCCGCGTAGGTTTTGCTGTTCTGCAATGTCGCAACGGAAGTTTTCAGATTCGACATTCCCGTCGTCAGGTTCGTGTTTGCTTCCTGCGTATCCTTGGAAACCTTCGGATTCCTCTTCTCCTCCAGGATCCTGTCAACCACATACTTGGAACTGCTGCCCTTGCCAGCCGATGCAGTTGAATTCTTCACCGTGCCATAATAAGACTTCATCAGCTTACCGTAGCTGCCGTTCCTGATGGCTGCATAATCAGTAAGGAAATTACTGCCTCCTACACCTGAAGCACCACTTCCCAGACTGGAGAACAGATTTGAATAATTGTTTTTTACATTGAAAATACTCATACTTTACCTCCGTGTATACCCTGTACCACATCCTGTGATATCTTCAGGTATTCTTACATTCGCATCCTTGCTGTTACTGGTTCATTTTCTATATTCTACCATAATATCGGCAGAATTGCATTATATATTTATACATTTTTTCAGGTTTTCGTTACATTTTCCAATATTTCCGAATAAGATCTTCCTTTCCGCGCATCCTATATAACAGCACTATGTATAACAGCAACAGCATATGAAAGGATGGTATCACACAATGGATTTGGAGCAAACTGTCTGCTACTGCATGTCCGTCACGGGAGGCATGATCAAGGACGCCGTCGACTCCGGCGCAAATACTTTAGAGGAAGTACAGGGGATCACCGGTGCGGGAACTGTCTGCGGCTCCTGTCTGGAAAACGTAAAAGGACTGGTAGAACGTTTTGTAAAGGAACGGGACGGAAAATAAAAGAAGCGTCCGGCTTCCCGGATGCTTCCCAATGGAGATAGGGGGACTCGAACCCCTGACCTATACGTTGCGAACGTATCGCTCTCCCAGCTGAGCTATATCCCCATATGCCTATTATAGCATGTGAATCAAAGATTGCAAGAATGAATTTTAAGAAAACCCAAAAACTCCTCCTCCGGCAGGGGCTTTGAGAAATAATATCCCTGTATATATGAAATTCCCAGTTCCTGCATGGTCTCGAACTGCTCCTTCGTCTCAATTCCCTCCGATACGATCTCCAGGTTCATTCCCTGGATCATATGCATGGCTGCATCCATGACATATTTGGCCTTTCCGTTTTCAAAGTATGCAGATGTCATATCCTTGTCAAATTTCACAATACTTACCGGCATATCCACGATATAATTCAGATTGGACTGACCTGTGCCGAAATCATCCAGGGAAAACTCCACGCCATAGCCCATCAGTGTCTTCATGTTTTCCAGCAGGATATTTTTGGCAGACAGGGACGCAGATTCCGTGATTTCCAGATTGATAAAGGCAGGATCAATCCCATACTTTTTCATAATCCCTATAAAATCCTGCGCCAGTTCCGGATAAGCGCATTGTATGATGGACAGATTGATCTCGATATATCTCAGCCCATACCTGGAAATGTCCCGTTCCTTTATGAACCGGCAGACCTTTTCAAATACGATCTCACCTATCTTGATGACCAGGCCTGTCTTTTCCGCCACCTCAATAAACCGCACGGGCGGGATCAGTTTCCCCTCCTCATCCCTCATACGCACCAGCGCTTCCGCACAGGTAAAACGCTGCTCCTTCACAGAATAGATAGGCTGAAAAAAAGCCTCAATGCGTCCGTGCTCCACGGCATCCAGTATCAGACGTTCCGTCACTCGTTCCTCATACATGGCGGCGGCCATGGAATCATCCACGGTGAGGAAATCACCTTCTGTATATTTCCTTCTATTGTCCCTCGCATATCGCAGCAGATAGGGTATATCAGCAGCGTTGGAAACCATATCTGCCCTGGGAATGAAGATGCCCTGCAGCCGCAGGAACACAGAGCCGTCCCTGCCCCATTTATCGGTAAACCTGACTTTTAACTGTTCGATCACTTCCCCTGCATAATCAGCATCCCCAAACAATAATTCCACCGCGTCCTCGCCGTTCTTAAAGGCACGGGTATTGGGAATATCCAGCAGATAGCGGCTGATCTGAAGTTTAATGCTTTCGTTCAGTTCCTTCTGCGCATTCTGATGAAACAGCCCTTCCAGATACAGGCACAGGACAGAAAATCCTTTCCCCTCCGCAAACAGCTGCTGTGTATACTCGGCAAACGCATTCTGATTGAACATTCCCGTTCTTCTGTCCAGATTCTGTTCCGGATTTTCCAGTTTCAGGTACAGGATCATGATCCCCATGGCGAAGGCATAACCGATGATCAGAATATCTTTAAAAAAGAACTGCACTACCGCCGCTGAAATCCATACCAGCATCCAGACGAACACTGCCTCCCGCCTCCTGGCATTGATCATATCCTTGTGCCGGATCATGGAATAGGTATTGATCGCCACAAAACTCAGTGCAAAGAGATAGGTAGCCAGCGCGCTGGGACCATATGTGTAGACGGCATTTTTCCCCATATCACGATAAATATAAATAGGCAGGACATAAATCAGAACCGCTCCGCAGACAGCGACCCAGATGTACCTTTTGAGGAACCGCTGATATCTGCCATTCCTGGAATAAATGTCCGCGTAAATATAGAGCAGGCTACTCAGCGCGACCCCGATCATAGATACAAGATAAGTCTTGCAGACCCAGTTCACAAAATGGATGGGCAGCCAGTCCATATTGACAATGGCTACAACGGAAAGGATGTCCATGCAGACGGAGAGCACGGTAACGCAGAAGGCTCTCCGGTATGCTTTCTCGGTATTCAGTTTTACCCTTTCCTGTCGCCTGTAGAACAGATAAAGTACGACCAGTACAATCATTCCACAGCACTGTGTCTGGATATTCATAACGTAAATGCCGCTCCTCATTTGCCGTTTTAATACATAATGTAATAAAATGAGTGTAAACCTGGATTTTCCTAATAAGATTTACACTCTTTCTTCTAAAATAATAATATATACTACATCAACTAATCTTCTGGAGTTTTTCACTGTGCTCCGTCACTACCTTTTTTAACAAATCAATATTCCGAATGGCAGCATCCAATCTGTCCGTATAATCCCTGTAACGCATGAAAATATCTGCATAGCAGGCTTCAATAGCGTTCAACCCCGGCATAACAATATTTTCCCGGAAAAGCTTAATCTGATGGATCTCTTTCTTCATATCCTGCATTACGCTTCTTACATCCTGCATTTCGTTCTTGACAGGCTGCAATTCTGCTTTGAGTTTACTGTCCATCATTGCAGATATGGCAAGAAGTAATTCATGATCTGTCCTCCGTCCGCCCCTCTTGTAAGATAGTGTAACACAGAAATGTTAAAGTGTAAACACCCTTCCCTTCGCAAAATGCATTCCTCAAATCTGCCCTTCTCAGGGCTTGCTCCTCTCAAGGTCTGCCCTTCTCATGCCTTCGGTATTTCCATGGATTTCCGTATATACTCAAACTGCCCGTTCAGCATGTCCACATCGATCATTCCCACGCTGTCAAATGCGGTTGCCTCTACAGTGAATGTACCCTTATACCCGATCTTATGTATAAACTGAAAAAAGGCTTTAAAATCAATGCGTCCCTTTCCCATGGGAAGCGTGCGAAGCTTTGCCCACTCCTTATATCCTCCCGCATAATCGTTCACATGGTAATGGCAGATATGATTCTCCCGCCAGAGCCACTCGTATTCAGGTTGATATAATAGCTCCAGCTGGCCATGAAAAGCAGCCATCTTAGTATCAAATACAAAGTGAATGCGGGGATATCTCTCTTTCAGTTCACACCAGTGCTTCATCGGGTCTTCCTGATTGCAGACAACATTTTCCACCAGCAGATCTATTTCGTATTTCCCTGCTATATCCGCCAGTTTTGCATACGCATCCATATTGTTCCGGAAATTCGCATCGGAAGTCAGCCCGTCCCATAAATGCACAACCATTTTTGAGGCATTCAATTCTTTCGCGATAAAGCAGTTTGATTCAAACAGTCGGTATGCCTCCTCAAAATAATCCGTTCCGCCTTTACTGATGTTTTCGCCGATATGCTTTTCACAGTGCATGACTGGTATGGAAAGTCTCATTGCCTGCAAGGAACCGATCAGCTGATCTGTTTCCTGATACCATGAATCATACATCATAAATTCAAAGCCGTCACATAAAAGCTGTTCTGACAATTTTTCCAGTATCCGATAATCCCTGTTGTTCGCTTTCCCAAGCAATGCCCCTGTTGAGCATAAAATTTCACACATGACGCATCTCCTCTGTCAGAATTTATTCCTTGCGGCCCTGCCGCTCAAGCAGTTCAACCGCCGCTTCCATCGAAATACATTCTGCGTATCTCCCGGGCCAGATATAGTCATTGTAGTAATGATAGCAAATATTCTTTTTCATGTACTCATTATCAAATGTGGAATTTGTATTCTCTGGCACTATCATTCTATATCCGTGCTCAAAGCCGCTCTTTATGGTTGCGTCAATGCAGAAATTCGTCTGCAAACCCACAGTCATGATCTGCTTCTCTCTCTTCTCCATCAGATATTCCACTAACCCTGTGGAATCATCAAAGGCGCTGTTAACCGTCTTGTCAAAGATGCGTTCCCGCCCTTCCGGCGCAAACTCCTCAAAAATCTCAAACTCGTCATCCCCCACGGAAAATCCTGTTCCAGGGCCGTCGTCATGCCTTACATACACGACCTCCACATGATTCCGCCTTGCCACGGAAATCAGCGTTTTGATATTGGCTTTCAGGAGTTCAAAATTGTATAGTCTCCCGTCCGTAATTCCTTTCTGGGTATCAATCACCAATAAGATCATCAGCTGTCACACTCCCTCATTTAGCTATTTCGTCTGCCGGATCTGTCAAAAACCTCGTCATACTTGTTTTCCAAAAAACGAATGAAATTTCTCTCGCATTTACACTGCATTGCTATGTCAATTATTACACTAAAGCACTTGGCTATAGAGTCTTTCTTTAATTCGCTACTTTCATAAATATGCACTAGTTCCGAGGCAATCCAATCTAAGGGCTCTATAACATTTCCAGACTTTCTGTTAAAATTTATTACTTTTTGGTTGACGTATTCAAGATAATCTATCGGCAATAATTTTTCTGGATTACTTATTATGCTATCCTGTTTCCTGATCAACTGTAATATTTCTTCTAATATGCTATTTTCTTCTTTATTTTGTTGAGTATTTTTTTCACCTCTGCTTGCTTTCTGTTTGATTATTTCGCTGATATTATCATACATTTTATCCCAGATTGCATCAAATGATTTTTGCAATACCTTTTCATTAATGGGGGAGTCAGAAACCTCATTAATGCTCACTAGCAATTGATAAAAATCGTCCCTTTCAAGTTTTGTCGCCTGGAATCTGGACAAAGGTCCCTGAATATCTGATGTCACTACGTTGACCATCAGGGCACTCACTCTTGCATCCAGCGTTTTAGACAAAGCTCCGGCTTCAAAATGTATCCAAGGCGCAGAGACATTTTCTTGCGTTAGGCAAACAATACCATATTTACTATTTTGCAGTTCATTTGTTAATCTGCTATCCCAGTTTTCTCCCTTCTTGATATCCTCAGGAGAGTAAAACACTTCAACAGACTGAATTATACTCGGCAACCACTCACTCAATTCTTTTGCTATGCTTTGACTTAATTCACCTGACCAGCTGATAAATACTCGCATGATAATTACTCCTTTGTAGTATAATTTAAAACTATATCCATATACTACACTTTACAATATGAGTTTTCAATCTATAATTACAAATTTTCTTCCATCAATTCCTGCAGAGTCTCCCCTTGCCATCTCCTCTTCATTATAAAATATATATATTAAATAATGAGCAACAATTTTCACCAGTAACCCTGGGAATAAGACAATTGTTCAGAAATGGCAAATCACCACCATTCATAATTTTTATCATCTTAGCAGATGCAGAAATTTACATTTCAAAACATTGTTTTCTTTATTGCATATAAAACCCTTTTATACGGGCTTGATAAAATGGCATCAATCTCTTTATTTCCTAAACCCCATTACCAATATCCTGTCTGGCGACAGGGTAAACAGGTGTCATTTCTTCTCTATTTCCCGAAATAACAGGACAGAATCTATCTCCCTGAATCCGTTCTCCATATAGAATCTGTGAGACGGATATTCCCTTTGCGTTCCCAGAAGTATGGAATCACAGCCTTTTTCCCTGAGGGCGCCCGCCATCAGCAAGATCAGTTCCCTCCCGTATCCCATTCTCTGATATTTCGGATCTATGCAGATATCTTCCAGCCTGAAATAGCAGGAACCGATACAGGGGATCACCACTCCCAGCGCGACGCCCAGAACATGATCCCCCGCGGCAAGGATATAGGCGCATTTTACATCGGAGTCAAGGAAAGCCATGATGTACCTCTCCACATCCTCCACCCCGTATTTCTCATCCCAGGGAGCTTCGCCATATGCGCCTATATAGATTTCCGCACATTCTTTTACCGCGGTTTCATCCAATTTCCTTAATTCAGCCATGGGGATCTCCTCTCCTATGAATCATTTCGGGCAAAGTATACATACGGAACTCTTCATAAAAAAATCCGCATGAGTGCCGGCATACCACATTTCAGGTTCAGCTTGACGGCAGCATCACATACTTCCGCCATCCTTGAATGAAAACCTGACGATCCACGGCATCAGGTTTTTTATCTTCTGAAAACCGTTATAGCCAAAAGAGGGGTCAAAATAATGGATGATCGTGCTTAACGCTGTCCCATGGCTGCCAATCACCACGCTTTTTCCTGCATATTCCTTCAATACCTGGGCAAGCGCGCCAATATTCCGTCTCTGTACCTCCCGCAGGGACTCCCCGTCCGGACGCCGAAAATCAAAATCCGCCCACTGCCTTTTACAGAAATCATCAAAATCTTCTATCCATTCATTTCCGATCATCCGCTCCCTAAAGTCATCAACCAGTTTTATTTCCATCCCTTTGGCTTGGGCAAATTCCCCGATGGTGTCCACGGCTCTTTTAAACGGACTTGATAAAATAACATCAATCTCTTTGTCCCATAAAAAATCCGTTACCAGTTTCCTGTCTTTTAAACCTCGGGCAGATAATCCTCGGGTCATGTCGTCGTGATTATTGAAATCTGGTTCTGCATGGCGCACAAAGTAAACCGTCGTCATTTCATCCGCGGTCCTTACGCCTTATCCCTGATCTGCCCATGGAGCGTCTGCAGGGAATGTACTTCCCCGTTGCCGGCCTTCTGGACATAAAGGATCCCTTCCGCCGTGGCCCGGGCCGCCGCAATGGTGGTCATATAAGGAATCTTCGCCTTGATGGCCGCTTTCCTCAGGTAGCTGTCATCATGCACGCTGTCATTGCCGATGGGGGAGTTGATGATCAGGTCAATGTCACCGTTGGTGATCAGGTCGAGCACATTGGGTCTGCCCTCATACAGCTTCTTGACCAGTTCCGCTTCCACCCCGGCCTCGTTCAACAGCGCACAGGTATTTCCGGTGGCAATGATCTTAAATCCGGCCTCCTTCATGGCCTTGCCCACTTCCACGACCTCCGCCCTGTCCTTGCGGTTCACGCTGATCAGCACCGTGCCGCTCAAGGGAAGCCTGGTCTGGGTAGCCTCCTGGGCCTTAAAGAAAGCTTCTCCCACAGAGGTGGAAAGTCCCAGCACCTCGCCGGTGGAACGCATCTCCGGTCCCAGGACGGGATCTACCTCCTGGAACATATTGAAGGGGAATACCGCTTCTTTCACACCATAATAGGGAATCTCCTGCTCCTTTAAACCGGGTACGGGGGAAGGTCTTCCTGTGATGTCCGCCGTAATGATCTCCGTTGCCAGGGGAACCATACGGATGTTGCATACCTTGGAAACCAGGGGCACGGTGCGGGATGCCCTGGGATTTGCCTCCAGCACATACACCCTGCCGTTCTCAATGGCATACTGCATATTCATCAGCCCCTGTACATGCATCTCCTCCGCGATCTTCCTCGTATATTCCTTGATGGTTGCCACATTTTCCTCTGAAATATGCCTGGAGGGAATGATGCAGGCGGAATCCCCGGAATGGACACCCGCCAGTTCCACATGCTCCATCACTGCCGGCACAAATGCATGTGTGCCGTCGCTGATGGCATCGGCTTCACACTCCGTGGCATGGTTCAGGAAGCGGTCTATGAGAATGGGTCTGTCGGGAGTCACGCCCACCGCCGCTTTCATATAATCGGTAAGACTCTCGTCCGTGTACACCACCTCCATGCCCCGGCCGCCCAGCACATAGGAGGGGCGCACCATCACAGGATAGCCGATCTCTTTCGCAATCCCCAGCGCTTCTTCCACCGTGGTAGCCATCCCGGACTCCGGCATGGGGATCCCCAGCTTATCCATCATGGCACGGAACTGATCCCTGTCCTCCGCCAGGTCGATCACGGAAGGAGAAGTGCCCAGGATACGCACACCGTTTTTCTCCAGATCCGCAGCAAGGTTCAGGGGCGTCTGTCCGCCGAACTGGGCAATCACGCCCACGGGCTGCTCCTTCTTGTAAATGCTCAGCACATCCTCCAGAGTCAACGGCTCGAAATAGAGCTTGTCGGAGGTATCGTAATCGGTGGAGACCGTCTCCGGGTTACAGTTCACGATAATGGTCTCAAAGCCCAGCTTCTTCAAAGCCATGGAGGCATGGACACAGCAGTAGTCAAACTCGATTCCCTGGCCGATCCGGTTGGGGCCTCCGCCCAGGATCATCACCTTGGGTTTCTCAGAGCGGATGGGATTCTTATCCTCCGCATTATAGGTGGAATAATAGTATGCGCTGTCAGGGGTTCCGCTGACATGGACACCCTCCCATGCCTCCTCCACCCCAAGACTGATGCGGCGCTCCCTGATCTCCTGCTCAGGTACATTTAACAAGATGCTCAGGTACTTATCCGAGAAGCCGTCCTTCTTCGCTTTGACCAGCTGTTCGTTGGTAACGCCTGTATGGGAAAGCGTATCACTGCCATCCGTTTTATCCCCAGGCGCTTCCCCACCGGAGATCCCGCGCCTGCACGCCAGCAATGCCTGCTCTTCCTCCGCAAGCTCCTTCATCTGCTCAATAAACCATTTTTTCACATGGGTGATCTCGTGCAGCTCCTCCACCGTGGCTCCCTTCTTCAAAGCCTCGTACATGGCAAAATGGCGCTCGCTGGAGGGGGTGATCAGCAATTGCAGGAGCTGCTCCTTTGACTTCTCCTCCAGCTTCGGAATCTGCCCCAGACCGTAACGCCCGGTCTCCAGGGAGCGGATTGCCTTCTGGAAAGCCTCCTTATAATTCTTACCGATGCTCATGACTTCGCCCACGGCACGCATCTGAGTGCCAAGCTTATCCTCCACGCCCTTGAACTTTTCAAATGCCCAGCGTGCAAATTTGATCACCACGTAATCGCCGTCCGGCACATATTTGTCCAGGGTCCCATACTTTCCGCAGGGAATGTCCTGCAGCGTCAGGCCTGCTGCCAGCATGGCGCTGACCAGGGCAATGGGAAAGCCCGTGGCCTTGGACGCCAGCGCGGAAGAACGGGAAGTCCTGGGATTGATCTCTATGACAATGATCCTGTCGCTGACAGGGTCATGGGCAAACTGTACATTGGTTCCGCCGATGACCTGAACCGATTCCACAATGCGGTAAGCCTGTTCCTGCAGTCTTTTCTGCAATTCTTCGGAAATGGTGAGCATGGGCGCTGCACAGAAGGAGTCG
>CANDMD010000115.1 GCA_947385725.1 uncultured Lachnospiraceae bacterium
GATCCTGAACTGTGACTGGAGTTCAGACGTGTGCTCTTCCGATCTTGAAAGAGGTGGAGGAGATCAGCCAGGTCTTGTTCCAGGGATTCCACAGGGACCGCTTTGAACAGTGGTGCAGGGATCTGGCAATAGGCGCGGGGGGATGGGACCCGAAACAGAAAGTGGGCGCCCTTTCCGACGGAAACCGCATGAAACTGATGATCGCCGGAGTGCTGGCAAGGGACACAAGACTTCTGCTGATGGACGAGCCGGCATCGCCGCTGGATCCGCTGATGCGTGACAGGCTCTGTGAGGTCATCCGGGAATACCTGGAGGAGGGGAACGGACAGAGGAGCGTCTTCTTTTCCACGCACAATGTGGCGGATATGGAAAATGTCACTGACTACGCCATCATCATGGAACAGGGCCAGGTGGTGGAGCAGGGCTTTGTGGAGGACCTGAAGGAGAAATACGTTCTGGTCAAGGGCGACACCGCGGATGTAGGGAAAGTCCGGGACCGGCTGTTCACCTGCAGTTCCGGCCAGTACGGGTTTGAGGGGATTTGTCTGGCGGAGAAGCTTGACCGGCTGGCAGGCTGTGATGTGAGCGTGGAAAGACCCAGCCTGACCCAGATCAGCGTGGCGGTCATGAAACATTATTCGAAGGCTGCAAAGGGGTGACTGTGGGATGAGAAGGAAGCTAAAATGCTATATGGCGTATACGACATTTCTTTACCGGCTCCTGGGAGTGGTGCTGATTCCCTGCGCATTCTGGATCCTGTGCGGACTCCTGCTGTGGTCGCAGTATGGCGGGGGAGGAGGAGAGCCTGGCGGTGGGAATCCCTATGGTGTGTTCTTCACCTTCAGCGCTTATACAGTGTTCTATGAACTGTTCACGGATTTCTGGGTGTTGGGAGGATGCCTTTCGGATGCCGGGAAAGGGTTGAGATATTTCAGGACATCCCGCAGCGGAGCCGGGGTAATGCGGGATATCATTTCCGTGGATCTGGCGAGAAGGTTTCTTTACTGTATGGTCTTTCCGGGAATGTTTTTCCTGTTTACGGGATGGAAGATGTCCCTTGTCATGGGGTTGTCCACATATTGTGTCCTTGTGGGGGTATTGCACGGCAGCAGAAATTGTGACGGTTTACAGTGGAGTACCGGGATCGGGATCCTGGCGCAGATAGGGGTGGTTCTGGTCAGTTTGGTAAATATTGTCCTGCTGGATCTGGCCGGGGACAGCGGGGCGATCATGCTGGCTTTCCTGGCGGTATTGTACGGCGCGTTGGCGTTGATGCTCAGCAGTTGGATGGTGCGGCGCATTACCGTCCGGATTCAGGGTAAGGAGGATTGATCTATTATGAAAGAGAACAGGTGGAAAAATATAACAACATGTGTCAGGCTGATAAAATACGGAATGAACGCAAAACAGTGCCTGGGGGCAATGCTTCTGTTCACGGTGGTCGGGATTGCCTTTGAGATCATGAATCTGCTGGGGACAGAAGGGTACAGCAGTAGGTTTGTGGTTGATTTCGGGGCAGTATTCCTGTACAGCGCGGCCATGTACCCTGCCCAGATCCTGATGAGCCTGGATATCAGCGGGATGGTGCAGGCGTCGCCCTATAAGCGAAGGATACAGACTGACGCTGCGGCTTTTACCACCCTGTGCGGCAATCTGACGGCGCTGGTGATTACACTGTCTGTCTACGGTCTGGCTGCGCGCGCTATGCCGCAGAGGGCAGCCCTGATCTGGTCCGGTCTGCCCGCCGTAGGGGTTATGGGTCTGGTGTTAAGCATCATGGGGGCGATTTTGTACAAATTCTATATTTTGGGCATCGTAGTGATTGCTGTAATGTTTGGCGGGATTAGCAGCTGGATTTCCATTGGAAGGAACATGGGATTGGAGTCCGGTCTGAATCTGCTGGGCAGCCTGCCCCTTCCGGCGGCAATTGCATTCTGTGCAGCCCTGATACTGCTGGGAGGCGGGATCCAGTACCTGATCTTCCGGGTAATCTATAAGCGCCCTTTTTCCAAGGGGGCTTTCGGAAATGCCGTGGAAAAGAAATTTGTATAGGGAAACATTGCTTATGAGAAAAGGCTTCCTCAGAAGCCTTTTTCTTTTAAGTCTGCCACAAGCTGCACATAGAACTCCCTGACATCAAACTCAGGGAGATTTTCCCTGTTCAGGTCGATCATATCCCCATGGGAGATCCCCCGGGAGCCCTTTACGGTCAGGAGCTGATAGCCGGTTCCCCATGGAAAGGATCTTTCCCCCACCAGCCCGTCATTGGCGCCGTCGAAGCGCTTTGCCAGCGCATAGGTGAAATTGAGGGGAAAACGTCCGCCTACGGCGCGGTTAAGCCGGGAACCGATACTCTGGTAGTATACATCGGCAATATCGGGTGTCCTTTTATTAAATTCCAGGCAGGAAGCGGCAGTGAGATCCCGCACAGCGCCCAGAAAGTCAGGGTTGGGATCCCCTGCCTTTTTCAGTGCGGCATTGTATGCCTTTGCCACAGCAGCCTGCTGCTTCGCAGGGATCCTGGTGAGCAGGTAGTCGGCAAACTCGCAGCCCCTGTGGGGCGTGCTGACAGTGGTCAGGGAAGCCACGTGTGCCGCGATGCCGGGAAGCTGCAGGGCGGCCCTGGCATCCAATCCCCCCTTGGAATGGGCAATGATATTGACCTTTTCACAGCCTGTCTCCCTTACGATCTGCAGGATACGGTCTGCAATCTCCTTTCCGCTGTCAGCCACGGAGGCGGCGGACTGGTGGTTGCCGTAGAAGACGCGCGCGCCGTTTGCTTCCAGTTCCTTCGGAATGCGTCCCCAGTAATTAAAGTAACGGAAATCCCGGAAGAAGACCCCGTGTACCATCAGTATGGGATACTGTGTGGCGCAGATCCGTTCTTCCCGGCGGCGTTCATTCCATAAAATCTTTTCATTTTCAACGGACACTTCCCTTGTCACGGCACGGATAATGACGCCCAGCGCTATGAGATGGGCAATGGGGATCATGCCGCAGGCGATGCCGATGACCCGGATCCGGATGCCCAGCTGCAGGGAGGAGGTGTAGACCCGGATCATGCCGTTCCAGAAAACCAGGGCTTCCAGGAGGATGGCCAGCAGGGAATTGAAGATCCAGAATCCGGGTTCTGCCGCCGGGGTGCCTACGGGCAGCAGCCCCAGGCATCCGCAGAGGAAAAATCCGATGGAGCAGGCGGAGGAACCCAGAAACAGGATCAGCAGCCCGCAGCCGTCGGAGCAGACCTTTAACCGTCCGGTCCTGGGCCGCAGGGGGAAGAATACGGGGAAAATATGTATCCAGATATAGAGTGGCAGCAGAGGGATCCATAGGAAGGCTGACACAAGTATTCCGGCAGGCATATGGCCGAAAATGGGCGCTGCGCAAAGCCTGTTTACCGCGTACACGTTGCACGCCAGGAACAGGGCGGCCGTATATAAGAGGAAATTCAGTATCTTTAAGCTTATGTTTTTCATAGTGCCCATAATTTTATCACGAAAAGAATGCTTTGGCAATGGGAAGGACGCGGGCTGAACTGTTACTATATAAAAGTTGTAAAAAGAAAAGCTGTTGACATTCTCACACTACTGTGGTAGTGTGTAAGTAGAAACTACTACAGTAGTTTGGAAAAACAGAGTATGCCTGCGCGCGGCAAAGGAGAAACCGTATGGATATTAAGTTATTTGACTCGGAACTGAAGGTAATGGGAGTGTTGTGGAAGCAGGGGGATACCACCGCGAAACAGATTTCCGACATTTTAAAGGAAGAGGTGGGGTGGAACATGAATACCACTTATACGCTGATCAAACGGTGTATCGGTAAAGGGGCCATCGAACGGCGGGAGCCCAATTTCATGTGTCATGCCCTGATCCCGCGGGAGGAGGTTCAGGCGGCGGAGACGGACGAACTGATCGACAGGATATTTGACGGCTCGGCGGATAAGCTTTTTGCGGCACTGATCGGCAGGAAGAAGCTGTCGAAGGAGCAGATCGGGAAGCTGAAACAGCTGGTGGAGGAATCAGAATGAGTCTGGTGAGGGTAAACTTACTTTATATGAGTATCTATGGCGGCATATTGATCCTGACTGTGCTGTCTCTCAGGCTGCTGCTGAAAAACAGGCTGCCCAGGCGCACTTTTTCGATTCTCTGGTGCATGGCTCTTCTGAGACTGCTGGTGCCCGTTTCTGTGGATGCGCCTTTCAGCATAGCCTCTGTGATCCAGGAGCATTTGCTGGCGGGCCGTGAAGAATCCCAGGGGAATCTTCTGGCGGAACTGTTTTCGGGAGGGCTGTACTCCGGAGAAAGTATTGTGTCCGGGAAGAACCCTATGTCCAGGGAAAACCTCGTGTCCGGAGAAAGTATTATGTCCGGGGAAAGTATTATGTCCGGGAAAAACCTCGTGTCCGGAGAAAATTCTGTGCCTGGGGAAAATATCGTGTCCGGGAAAAGCCCTATGTCTGGAAAGAATATCATGTCCAGGGAAAATACCGGGTCAGAAGGAAATTCGGGACGCCGGGAAACCACCGGCGGAACCTTCCCTGACAGGAATGGGAACCGTATCGCCGGCAGCCAGCCAATGGGAAACGGATGGTCAAGGAGGGGATTTTTTCGCGGTCTGCTGGAAGGGGATCTGCTCCGGAAAGCAGGCATGGCAGGAACTGTGATCTGTGCGGCAGTCTTTCTGGCGCTGTATCTTTACTGTCTGGGACGGTTCAGGACGGCGCTGCCGCTGGAAGATCCGTTTGCGGAGCGGTGGCTGGAAAGAAACAGGCTGCTCCGAAAGGTGAGGGTATGTCAGTCTGACAGGATTTTTTCGCCCTTGACTTATGGGGTTGTCCGCCCTGTGATATTGCTGCCTAAACAGCTGTTGCAGGAGGACAGACATAAAATGGAGTATATTTTACAGCATGAACTGGTGCATGTACGCCGGTTTGACGGTGCCTGGAAGCTTGCCATGGCAGCGGCGTTTTGCCTGCATTGGTTCAATCCCCTGGTATGGATGATGTATCTGTTTATGAACCGCGATCTGGAATTGTCCTGTGACGAGGAAGTGCTGCGTATTTTCGGAACAAAAGCGAGAAAGGGATATGCGCTGACCCTGATCGGTATGGAGGAGGACAGACATTTTTCGACGCCGCTGTACAGCGGATTCGGAAAGAATGCGGTGGAAGAGAGGGTAGGTGCAATCATGAGATATAAAAAGAAAACAAAAATAACAATTGTTATAGCAGCGATGGTGGTATTGACGGTAGGATGCATATTTGCCACCACGTCCAGGGCGGAGGCGGATCCTGCGGAAGGAGATAAGGATCTGCCGGAAGCGGGCGCTTATGACGCATTGCCTATGGATCCGCCTGTGGGGAATTTCCCAGTAATCAACGGCGCGACCGTCAATGCAGGTTCGGGAGCAGGCACGGGCGAGGCCGGCGATGCAGGTACTGGAGCAGGAACGGGCATGGACGGCAATGCAGGTTCGGGAGCAGGAACGGGCATGGACGGCAATGCAGGTTTAGGAACAGCCACAGGCGCGGACGCCAATGGCGAATCCGGAAGTGCGGGTGGAACAGGTCTGCCTGCGGAAGGGGAAAACGCATATCGCCTGATTTACATGAAAGAGGGGATGCCGGAATCGGAGCCTGCGCAGCTGGTGACGGGCCCGGGTTACGGTATACTGATTCCCCGGGAGGGCTGGACGTCTTTCGGCCCTGACGGCTGGATGAGCGAGGACAATCATGAGGTGGAACTCTGGGTGACCAATTTCAGCGCAGAGGGTTCGGATTATTATGGTTTTGACAGACAGCGGATCGCGGAAGCATTGCAGGGGGAGGGCTATCAGGAAGAGAACGGCTGTTATTGGAAGCATGAGGAGACGAATGACAGGATGATGTGGGTGGAACTGCGCCTGGCTGACGATCAGGAGGTATGGGGGATTTTCTATACCTGTCCCGGTGAGGCGCAGGAAGGCTGGGGCGTGGAACTGCGCGCCATGGCGCAGACTTTTACCGTGATCCCGTCCGGATCTGCTGGAAATGATTCTCTCATCGAAACCTATAACGCCTATTATAGGGAAGCAGAAGAAAGAGCCCTGGAGGCAGAAATGGCAAGATGGCTTTCTTCGAGGCTGGAAGCCGCATTTGCGGATCGTGACAGCATCGATCCATACCTGGCGGACGGGTATGATGTGGACACGGATATCCTGGATGTGATCAGGGAGTGGGGACAGGGGGAGACCCATGTGCGGTTCCATCCATCGGACGGCCACTGTGTTGCCTCTGTATCGGTTCAAACTACGGAGAGCGAGGAGGATTCCAACGATTATCTGACTGTGGAACTGTTAAGAGAAGGAGAGGACTGGAAAATCTGTTTTATGGGAATTGAAAAGTGACGGGAATTTTTAAACTGTAATGTTTTAAGGAAGCGTTGATTGAATCACCGCTTCCTTATATTTCGATTTTAAATAAATCTTTTGTTTTTTACACATGATTACTCCTGAAAAACAATAGGCTATGGTTTTATCCACAGCCTATTATTTGAATAGCAGATTGGTTTTCCTACCCCAACCAGGTCAAATTCTGTGTATATTTTAATTCTCACAGAAAAGGATGGCGTGGCTATCCATTACATACCAATATAAGCATTTGTACTATTTTACTGGCTTATTCAGCACAATATCCCTTGCTTAGAATTACAATACCACAAAAACGTTCATATATCAAGCATATTAGGTGACAAAATTATTTATTATGTATTGACTTTTTCCAAAATCAGGACTATACTCGCTAATAGATGAATGATGATGATTAGAGTAAGAGTGGCGTGCACGCCACTCTTACTTGCTTGTAGAAACGAATTGGATGTAACCGTATTGGCAGTATTAGAGTATTAGGATGAAGAGACAGCATTGAAATAAGGAGGCGTTTTATGTCCCGCAGGGAAGAGTATGAAACAAGGACAGAGCAGCTGCTTGCACCCATAGCGGAAGCGAACCGGGTTTCCATCTATGATGTGGAGTATGTGAAGGAAGGCAGTGATTATTATCTGAGAGCCTATATTGACAAGCCGGAAGGGGTCAATATCCAGGACTGTGAGAATGTGAGCCGTGCACTTTCGGATGTGTTGGACGAAGAGGATTTTATCCCTGACGCCTATATCCTGGAGGTGAGCAGCCCCGGACTGGGACGCGCTTTGAAGAAGGATAAGCACTTACAGGCCAGCATTGGCCAGGAAGTGGAGGTTAAGCTGTTTAAGCCCATTGACAAATGTAAGGAATTTTCCGGTATACTGGAAAGCTTTGACGCGGACACCATTGTCATAAGGGACGGGGAGACTGCCCGGACGTTTGAACGTCCGGATGTGGCACTGATACGATTGGCTTTTGATTTTTAAAGGAATACCTGTTATATACAAAAAGATTGGCGTATGCCGGAATGGAGGATATGATGAACAAAGAATTAATGGAAGCGCTTGACATTTTGGAAAAGGAGAAGGAGATCAGCAAGGAAACCCTGTTTGAGGCCATTGAAAACTCGCTGCTCACAGCCTGTAAGAACCATTTTGGCAAGGCGGACAACGTAAAAGTGGAGATTGACCGCGAGACCTGCGACTTTCTGGTATACGCCGAGAAAGAAGTGGTGGAGACCGCGGAGGATGTGACGGATAAATGCTTACAGATCTCCCTGGAGGATGCCAGGGAAATTTCCCAGAAGGCAAATGTGGGCGATGTCCTGAACGTGGAGATCAAGTCCAAGGAGTTCGGACGTATTGCCACCCAGAACGCGAAGAACGTGATTTTACAGAAGATCCGCGAGGAAGAGAGAAGCGTGATCTACAATCAGTACTATGAGAAGGAAAAGGATGTTGTCACCGGTGTGGTACAGCGTTACATGGGAAAGAATCTCAGCATTAACCTGGGCAAGGCGGACGCTGTGTTAAATGAGAGTGAGATGGTAAAGGGCGAGGTGTTCCGGCCAACCGAGAGGATCAAGGTTTATATCCTGGAGGTCAAGAGCACGCCCAAGGGTCCCCGCATCAATGTCAGCCGTACCCACCCTGAACTGGTCAAGAGGCTGTTTGAATCGGAAGTGACGGAGATTAAGGACGGCACGGTGGAGATCAGGAGTATTGCCAGGGAAGCGGGAAGCCGCACGAAGATCGCAGTCTGGAGCAACAATCCCAATGTGGACGCGGTGGGAGCCTGTGTGGGCATGAACGGTGCCAGGGTCAACGCCATCGTGGAAGAACTGCGGGGAGAGAAGATCGACATTGTAAACTGGGATGAGAATCCCGGCCAGCTGATCCAGAACGCCCTGTCGCCTGCGAAGATTGTAGCCGTATTCGCGGATCCTGACGAGAAGACCGCGAAGGTAGTGGTGCCCGATTACCAGCTGTCCCTGGCCATTGGCAAGGAGGGACAGAACGCCAGACTGGCGGCCAGGCTGACGGGATATAAGATAGATATCAAGTCGGAGACCCAGGCAAAGGATGCCCCGGGCTTCCGTTACGAGGATTATCTGGATTATGAAGAGGACGAATATGAGGAAGGCGGCCAGGAGGGCTATAATCAGGAAGATTATGGCCAGGAAGGATATGAAGAGGGGTATGAACCGGAGGAATACGGATCGGAGCAATATGGATCAGAGTCATATGAATCAGAACAATATGAACCTGGCGAATACGGATCTGATGAGTATGAGCCGGAGGGCGGATATGAGGATGCAGACGAGGAGTAGGGAAATATATGGCTAAGAAGATTCCTTTAAGGCAGTGTGTGGGCTGCGGTGAAATGAAGGGGAAAAAGGACATGGTGAGAGTCCTTAAGACAGCCGAAAATGAAATTTGTCTGGATGCAACAGGCAAGAAGAACGGAAGAGGCGCATATATTTGCAGGAGCAGGGATTGTCTGGTTCAGGCACGTAAAAATAAGGGACTGGAGCGCTCCTTCAAAATGAGCATTCCAAATGAAGTGTATGATACTCTGGAAAGGGAGTTTGAACAGCTTGGGACAGAATAAGGTTTTTTCGCTTCTGGGGATTGCCATGAGGGGCCGGAACCTTGTCAGTGGCGAACACCAGACCCTGGAGGCGGTGAGGAAAGGTTCCGCTGTGCTGGTGATTGTTGCGGAGGATGCATCCGATAATACCAGAAAATTATTTTCCGATAAATGTTCTTTTTACAGCGTCCCGGTCATCAGGTACGGAACAAAGGAGAGTCTGGGACGGGCTATCGGAAAAGATTTCAGGTCGTCGGTATGCGTGTGTGACACAGGACTGGCGGACGCAATTATCAGGCAGCTGGAGCAGGATAATTGCGGAATTGCAGCGCGGAGACGGGATCGGAATGAAAGAGACGGAAACTGAATGGGAGGAAAAGGAATGGCGAAAGTAAAGGTACATGAGCTCGCTAAGGAATTAGATAAACAAAGCAAAGATATTTTAAGTTTTTTACAGGGGAAGGGCATTGAGGCGAAGGTTGCCCAGAGTTCCATAGACGAAGCGGCGGCAGAGATGGTTCGCAGGGAATTTGGCGGCGGCAGGATCAGGGAAGGGTCTGGCGGGGAGACCTCCGCGGGAAACTCAGGCGCGGCAAAGAAAACGGAGAAGGCTGAGAAAGCAGGAGACACGCCGACAATGGCGGAGAAAGCCGAAATGAAAACGGAAAATGCCGTTGGAAAAGCGGAGAAAGCCGAAATGAAAACGGGAAATGCCGTTGGGAAAGCGGAAAAAGCCGAAGTGAAAACGGGAAATGCCGTTGGGAAAGCGGAGAAAGCCGAAATGAAGACGGGAAATGCCGTTGGGGAAGCGGAGAAAGCCGAAGTGAAGACGGGAAATGCCGTTGGGAAAGCGGAGAAAACCGAAGTGAAGACGGGAAATGCCGGTGGGAAAGCGGAGAAAGCCGAAATGAAGACGGGAAATGCCGTTGGGGAAGCGGAGAAAGCCGAAGTGAAGACGGGAAATGCCGTTGGGAAAGCGGAGAAAGCTGAAGTGAAAACGGGAAGTGTCGGAGAGAAAGAGGAGAAAACAGAAGTGAAAACGGGAAATGCCGGTGAGAAAGCGGAAAAGGCCGGCGTAAAATCGGGAAACGGGGAAGGAAAGGCTGAGCCCCAGGATCCCGCAAAAAAGAATAAAACAGACAATAAGGCCAATAAGGACGCGCAGAAGAAGAAGAAATCCAACATCATCTTCGTCAGCAATCCCCAAAATTCCAAAATGTCCGGTCAGGGACGGCCTCAGGGAGGACAGGGCAGGCATAACAACGGCCGAAATGACCGCGGCAGGGCACAGGCTCCTGTGCGCCCGATCAAACCGTTGACGCCGCCTTCTCCTACACCCAGCGTACAGATGGTACCTTCCAGACCTGCCCAGCAGAGCAGGCAGAACAGCCAGCGCCAGGGTGCGGTGAACGAGACAGAAAAATTACAGAACAGGCAGGACAGACCTGTCAGGCAGGATCGGCAGGACAGACCTGAGAGACAGGACAGACCTGAGAGACAGGACAGACCTGAAAGGCAGGACAGACCTGAAAGACAGGACAGACCTGTCAGGCAGGATCGGCAGGACAGACCTGAGAGAGAGAACCGTGGTTTCCAGGAGAACCGCCGCGACGGCAGGCCGCAGGGAGGAAGCGGCCAGGGCAGCAGACCTGAACGCGGACAGTATCAGGGAAGAGGAGGCGCAGGTGCAAATGGCAGACCTCAGGGAGACAGGCAGAACGGGTTTCAGAGAAGCGGCAGGCCGGGTTCTGAGGGCGGTCAGGGTGATCGCCGCGGTCCGGGCTCTGGCGCAGGCGGCGGCCGTAATTTCAATGGCAGCCCGAGAGATAACAGAGGCAATGGCGGACAGGGAGCCGCTTCCAGAGATGGAAGAGGCGGCAAGGGCTTTGCAGGAGACGCTCCGGCAAAGGATATGGAAAAGAGGCGTGATGATGAAAAGAGGCGCGCAAGCAACCAGGAGAGGGATAAGCGCTCCAGAAAAGATCATATCTACGAGGAGGACGAGGCGGTAAAGAACAGGCCCGGCCGGTTCATCAAGCCTGAAAAGAAGAAGGAAGAAGTGGCGGAGGAAGTGATCAAGGTCATCACCCTGCCGGAAATGATTACCATAAAAGACCTGGCTGACAAGATGAAACTGCAGCCTTCCGCGATTGTGAAGAAGCTGTTCCTGGAGGGCAAGATCGTGACGGTGAACCAGGAGATTTCCTATGAGGATGCGGAGAGCATTGCCATGGAGTACGATATTCTCTGCGAGAAGGAAGTCAAGGTGGATATTATCGAGGAACTGCTGAAAGAGGAGGAGGACGCGGAGGAGTCCCTGGTGGGAAGACCGCCTGTTATCTGCGTCATGGGTCATGTTGACCATGGTAAGACTTCCCTGCTGGACTCTATCCGTAAGACCAATGTCATCGATAAAGAGGCAGGCGGTATCACACAGCATATCGGTGCGTACACCGTGAATGTGAAGGACAGGAAGATCACCTTCCTGGATACACCGGGACATGAGGCGTTTACAGCCATGCGTATGCGCGGCGCCAATTCCACCGACATCGCGATCCTTGTGGTAGCCGCGGATGACGGCGTTATGCCTCAGACCATTGAGGCCATCAACCATGCCAAGGCGGCAGGCATTGAAATCATTGTTGCCGTGAATAAGATCGACAAGCCCTCCGCCAATATTGACAGGGTAAAGCAGGAACTGACGGAATACGAACTGATCCCCGCGGACTGGGGCGGAACCACAGAGTTTGTACCCGTATCCGCCAAGTCAGGGGAGGGTATTGAAAATCTGCTGGAGACCATTCTGCTGACTGCGGATATTCTGGAATTGAAAGCGAATCCTGACAGGCGTGCGAGAGGTCTGGTGATCGAGGCGGAGTTGGATAAGGGCCGCGGACCTGTGGCTACCGTTCTGGTGCAGAAGGGTACGCTCCATGTGGGTGATTTTATTTCCGCGGGATCCTGTCACGGCAAGGTCCGTGCAATGATAGACGATAAGGGCAGGAGAGTGAAGGAGGCGACGCCATCCACTCCCGTTGAGATCCTGGGTCTTTCTGACGTTCCCAGTGCAGGAGAGGTGTTCCTGGCCCATGACAATGATAAGACGGCAAAAAATTATGCGGAGACCTACCTGGCGCAGAATAAAGAGAAGATGCTTGAAGATACTAAGACCAAGATGTCCCTGGACGATCTGTTCTCCCAGATCAAGGAGGGCAATCTGAAGGAACTGTGCCTGATTGTCAAGGCGGATGTACAGGGAAGCGTGGAGGCTGTCAAGCAGATCGGAAGAGCACACGTCTGAACTCCAGTCACAGTTCAGGATCT
>CANDMD010000116.1 GCA_947385725.1 uncultured Lachnospiraceae bacterium
AGATCCTGAACTGTGACTGGAGTTCAGACGTGTGCTCTTCCGATCTGTGCGGTGATGAATTATGCGGCCACTTATACTGTAAAACCTATTAATAATGCCATCGAAGGGATTTCCAGCGCATTTGCGGCAGTTCCCACAGTGGGTCCCTTTCTGAAGATTGCCGTGGCGGCAGCGCTGCGACTGGCTGTGGCTGGAATAGAGACTTACGGGGATTGGGTGCGGCTGACAAAGGGGGAGGCGGTCTGCGTCCTGAAGACAGTGGTGGAGGATTTGTCCGTGACAGCCCTGCCGGGGGAGTTTGCTGCCGGACTGAGCAAGCTTCTGGGAAATGTAAATTCGGATGGAAAAAAGAGCAATAAATTCGAACTGGATTATGAGCAGTACTGCATGATCATGATGCTTTTCCTGACGCGGTCGGAGGTACTGAGCCAGCGGTCGGCGGATTTGATCACGCTGAATGTCAATACGGTAAGACTACACATAGGCTCTGAAGGTGTATTGAATGAACTTAAGTTCAAGATGGAGGACACCATTACCGCGGTGGATGTAACCTGCTCGGTACAGCTGGACCTGGTGGTCATGCCCAAGGGCTTTGCCAAAAGCACGGTGGATGCCGATACCTATGCTGCCATTGAACAATTTGAGGATAACACTTACAAGTTTACGGTTACAAGGGGATATTAGCCCCCAAAACAAGGCATTCACCATTTGGATATAAGGTGTGGCATGGGAGTCCATGTGAAGGAAGAACATAGCGTGAAGGAAGAACATCATGTGAAGGAAAAACATCGTGTGAAGGAAAAATATAGTGTGAAAGAAGAACATCATGTGAAGGAAAAACATGGTGTGAAAGAAAAGCATCGTGTGAAGGAAGAAAAGAGTACATATGAAGCGTAAGAGGATAAGAACCGGGGGACAAACTGAGTGCGGAATGATTGTGGTGGAGACGGTGATTTCCTTTACCGTGTTTCTGGTCATGATCTTTTCCATCGCCTATTTTATCAATATGCTGATCCTGCATAATAAGATACAGTTTGCCATTAATTCGGCGGCCCATGAACTGGCAAGCTATACTTACCTGTATGCGGCATTTGGCGGGCGGGATGCGTCACTGGCGGTTGGCAGTGATAATGCGGAGAACACCGGCATGATAGACAGTACCGTCAGTTCGGCATACAGCAGCTATGAAAAGGTAGTGAAAGCAACGGGAAGCGTACAGTCCGCGGCGGGACAGACAGTAGGTCTCCTGTCACAGCTGCAGGACTTTGGAGGGACAGAGGGCGGCGATAACGGTATGGATCTGGGGAATTTGGCGCAGCAGCTGGATGACTTGGGGAACGCGGCCACCCAGACAGGACAGGCGATAGAGGGTGCTGTGGGAGACGTGGAGGATGCGGCAAACCAGGTCAAGGATACAGTCACTCAGGTCAAGGGTATGCTGCAGAACAAGGAAGGAATGGTAAGCGGTCTGGCGTACATTGCCCTGGAGGGTGCGGAATATGGGGTGAAGAACCTGATGGGTACAGGCGCCGCATATCTGCTGACCAAAGGGTATCTGAAGCAGGGCAGCCTCAGTGCGGATGAATTTCTGCGGGCGTACGGGGTCAGGGACGGTTACGGGGGACTGGATTTCTCCGGTTCGACCATTTTCTGTAACACTGACGGATGCGGGAAGGATACATGCCCCAATGATTTCCGTATGATAGACATCGTGGTGGAGTATGACGTGGATCCCGGGTTTACCCGGCTGCTCCTCCCCGATACGGTGAAGATGCACATGGTGAACAGGGTGACGATCCCTGCCTGGCTGGACGGGGACGGCGTCAAGGTGGAACCTGGACAGTGACTTCAGGGAACCTGGAAAGTGACTTCAGGGAGCCGGGAGAATGATTTCAGGGAGACGCAGGGATGTGTGCTGAAGTACACGTGGAGGTGTAAATGTGAAAACGATCAGTGCCGTGCTGGGAGCGGCCGTTATTGTGATTCTGTATTATGTGGCGGTGGAGCTTCTGGACAGAAAGATGTCTTTGCAGCTGCCCAGAAGAAAGATCCTTTTTCCGGAGGGTTGTATCACGGATCGGTTTGTGCTGGCGGTAGGCGTGCTTACGGCGGCCGTCTGGTGCTGTCTGGGGATCGGGCGGGAAGTGCCCTCTTATTTTTTCAGGCTGCTGGAAGATATGCTGATCCTTCTGGCAATGAGCATCTTTGCGGTTACAGACAGGAAAGCAAGGCTGATCCCCAACCGGGTGGTGCTGCTGTTCCTGGGGGTGTGGTCCGTGCTGGGCGTGGGAGCCGTTATCAGTGGTTATGAAAGGGGGCTTGCCTTTATCGGCCAGTCCATCATCGGAGGAGTAGTGGGGGGATTCATTTTCCTTTTATGCTATTTTATATCCAGGGGACAGCTGGGGGCAGGGGATGTAAAGCTTGCTTTTGTGATGGGGCTGTATCTGACGGGGCAGCGAATCGTGGGGGCCATTGCATATGGCGTGCTGGTCTGCTGCGTCTATTCCCTGATACAGATGGCTCGAAAGAAGCTGACAATGAAGGATGGGGTTCCCCTGGCACCTTTTCTGTATCTGGGGACGCTGATCACTTTTCTGATTTTGTGAGAACGGTATTGCTCAGCGGGCAATGTTTGTCCGCGGGAATAAAATGGATGAGAGCGTCTGCAGGGCAGGCGGAAGGAGGCAGTTGTGAAAGGAAAACGATGGATAGTGGTCATGGTTCTTCTGCTGGTGATCGGATTGGGCTGGTATCTGTCAGTCAGGACCGCAAGCGGGGTTGATGACAGGAACGACCAGGCAGCCCTGGTACAGCAGGCAGACCTGTACGCGGGGAAGGAACTTTATGTACGGGCGGTTCCGCTGTACAGCCGGGCGCTGGGTTATCGCACGGAGGCGGTTCCCCAGATAGAGGCGAAGCTACAGCAGGTTTACCTGGCACAGGAAGATACGGACTCCTATGTGGAACTTGTGGAAAAAAGAAGCACCGACGGGACGGCGACGGAGGAAGAATACCTGAAGGCAGCGGAAATATACTTTTCCCAGAACGATCTCGACGAGGCGATGGCTTTGCTGAAAAAAGGGATGGCAGTGTATCCCGGCGGCGCCATCGGAGAACTGTATGAGGATAACCGTTATGGATACTCCATGCGCATCACAAAAGCGGTGGAAATCATTCCCACATCCACAAACAGCCTGATGCCCGCCTTTGACGGCAGCAAATGGGGATACGTAAATTCCGGAGGCAGCTTTGTCCTTCCCGCTGTCTATGACAGGGCAGTGCCCTTTAACGGCAGCGGCTATGGGGTGGTCTCCCTGGACGGCACTTATTACACTATTTTGAGCACCGGTGAAAAATATGGAATTGACGAGATCCCTGTGACAGATGTGTACGGCATCAGCAATGCCTATATTATCGCACAGTGCAACGGCAAGTATGGTTTCTATACGGCGGATTTCATCTGTGCGCGCCCGGAACTCCAGTATGACGAGGTGACCATGGGATCCTGCGGCGTCTTTGCCGCCAGAAACGGCGATAAGTGGGCCATCATAAGCGAAAGCGGGGAGGCGGTCACAGACTATATTTACGAGGACGTGGCAGTGAATTCCTTGAACCAGGCCTTTGCGGGGAACATGGCAATGGTGAAAATCGGCGGACTGTGGTATCTCATTGATGTGGAAGGAAATCAGGTATGCGACACAGGCTTCGCGGATGCGAAGGCCCCGGAATCCTCCAATTATATCGCGGTGGCGGACGGAAACGGCAGATGGGGATTCATTGACAGGAGCGGGCAGCTGGTCATCGAGTATCAATACAATGATGCATGGTCCTTTTCCAATCACCTGGCGGCAGTCAGGGTGGTGGACACCTGGGGCTATATCAGTGAGAGAAATGAACTGGTGATAGCGGAATCCCTGGACAGCGCCATGCCTTTCCACAATCATACGGCGCAGGCGGTATTCCTGGGGGAAGCGGCACTGATTACATTGGAATATAGGGCTGATTAGCACGGGAACTGGGCTTGCACCGAATGTCTATGCCGACTGCGCGGCATGACGGAAAGAGTGCATACAGAAATTGAAGGCATATGTTGCATTGTCGTTGATGAAGGTTGAATAAGGAGAGCAGAGGATGAACAGCGGAAATTTTATGTTACAGAACTCATTGGAGGCAAATTATTTAAATATCAGATTGGGCTCCGGGGACAGACTGGATGAAATCGCGGTGAAAGTGATCCAGAAGGACTGCCCTGATTTCCTGATCCCCTTTCGCATGGTATCAGTCAATGAAGAGAGCAGCCTGAAATATAAACTGATCAATACGGTGGCGTTGGAGTATGCTGAAATGACACTGCCCAAAGTCCTGTTTGTGCAGTTGTATCTCAATCTGCTGGAGCCGTTTGTCAAGGGCAGGGACTGGTTCCTGGACTACCACAATTTCTGCGTGGATCCCAGGTATGTGTACATAGATAAACACACTTACCAGGCATTTTATATTTACGTGCCTGTTCAGTCTTTCCGCAGCGAGGATCAGGAAATTCTGGAGTTTTTTAAGAATGTGTTCCTGAGTGTCATGATCAGTGACGACAAGGATTTCCAGGTGAGGCTGTTCCGGTTTTTCGGGAGCGGGACGATTACGCTGACGGGATTATATCAGCTGATGCTGGAGGAAAAGGGAATCAATGCCTCTTCGCAGGCAGCGCATCAGCAGTCGGCATATCAGCAGTCGGCATATCAACAGGCCGCATATCAACAGGCCGCATTTCAGCAGTCGGCATATCAACAGACGGCATCTCAGCAACCGACATTTCAGCAGTCGGCATTCCAGCAGCAGGCGAACAGAGAGCAGGTATTCCGGCAGCCTGCCCCACAGCAGTCAGCAATCCCGCAGGCGGCAAAGCCTGCGGAGGACGGGATGAAGGAGGCTGTGGACAGCAAGAAAAAGGACAAGAAACAAGATAAAAAACAGGATAAGAAGCAGGATAAGAAACAGGCGGCGGAGAAGAATGCGTCGGTCTCTGAGATTGGCATGGGCTATGGTTCGGACAGCAGTGAGGATGAGGTGGTACAGGCTCTGTTCGGCAATTCCGGTAAAAAGAGCAAGAAGGAAAAGTTTCAGGCGGAGGACAAAAAAGCGGAAAAGGAATCCGGCAGGAAGAAGCAGGAGGAAAAGAGCCGCGGAGGGCTGGGGGGACTTTTTGGCGGAAAAAAGAAGCAGCAGGCAGATCCCGTACAGGGAACAGATTCCGGCTATATGGGGATGGCAGATGACAAGTTACCCTATGGGGGCGGGCAGCCGTCCTATGCAGGCGGCCAGCAGCAGTCTTCTTCCATGGCATATGCCCAGGGAGCGGTGGATTACGCGGCTATGTACGGCGGAAGCAATTCCGGTTCCGACGAGACAGAGGTGTTTTCCGATGAGGCTGCAGCGGCGGGAACTCCCTGGATGGATCTGATCGAAACCTCGCAGCCGGGAGCGCCATTGATCATCGAACTCAATTTCGCAAAGCCCTTCATCACCATCGGACGAATGTCCTCCGATGAGAAACAGCCGGATGTGGTTTTTCCGGGAGAGTTTAAGCGGATCGGCAGGCAGCATGCGCGTATTGAACGCCGGGGAACAGATTTGTATCTGATCGATCTGGGATCTGTCAATCATACCATGGTGGACGGCAAGGTAATGATTCCGAATCAGCCCTACCAGCTTCAGGACGGTATGGAGATCGCTTTTACGGTCAGTAAGCCGGTGCGTTACAGGGTGCATATCTGAAAAGCGGGCAATGCATGGAGGTCAGGATGAAGATCAGGGGAGGCAGTGCATCGGATATCGGCAGTGTAAGAAATGTGAATCAGGATGCGGTGTGCTACAGATATTTAAAACAGGGGAAGGAAGAGCTTGCTCTGTGTGCTGTGTGTGACGGCGTAGGGGGACTGGAGCATGGGGAAAGGGCTTCCGCCTTCCTGGTACAGCGCATGGAAGCTTGGTTTGAGGAAGTGATATCGTGGCTTGCGATTCCCGAGACGGAAACGGAAGTGCTGTTTTCACATCTGAAAGACGGGATCGAATGCTGGAATGAGGAACTCTGCCAGATGTGCCGGAGGGAAAACCTGAGAACCGGATCTACCCTGTCTCTGCTGCTTTTGATCAGGCACAGATACTATATTGTCCATGTGGGTGACAGCAGGGTATATCGGTACAGGGAATGCACGCTGGAACAGCTGACCATGGACGACAGCGTGGCAAGGCTGAAGACCGGACAGATGAAAAGTTACCTCAATAATTTTATGGGCAAGCAGGAACAGTTATGGTTTCAGGCATTGGAAGGGAATGCGGAAAAGGGAGATATCTTTGTGGTCTGTTCCGATGGTTTCTATCATCATCTCATGGAGTCGGATGTGGAACGCATTCATGAAAAGCGCTGGAAAAAGAATCTGGACGGGTTCTGCCGTGAAATGATCCGGATCATGATGGAGCGGGGGGAACGGGATAATATTTCCGCCTGTGTGGCAGTGGTGGAGCGGTGATCACACCGGTACGCTAATACATCAGCATACCAGTGCCAGGAAGAAAAAGAGAACGCCCACCAGTGAAAAGTTGACAGCGTTTCCGAGGAGGGAGAAGAAGAGCCCTTTCGCCAGTTCCCTTCCTCGTTTCCCGTACCGGATGATACAGAACAATTTGACCGCTTCGTAAAAAAGGACACAGAAGGGCCAGATGACGGGACGGAAACCGGTTATGACCGCAGCCAGGACAAAGACTGTGGTGAAGAGAACCTCCAGGATAAAGTTTCCCGGGGAAACGGGATGACCGCAGTTCCTGCATTTTCCCTGGCTGGACAGGTAGGAAAAAATGGGGATCTGCTGCCGCAGGGTAAGCTTGCAGCCACAGGATTCACAGAAGCAGTCGCTGTTTCCCACGGACACAGGGTGTCCCTTTAACAGACGCAGGATATCGGTGGTCGCGTATGCGCCGATGATATAGAAGGAAATGCATATAGCGGTTTTTATAAGCAATTGTATCATAATAACACTCCTTTTAACCTTATTAGATTATACATAAGCTTGAAAGGGAAGTAAAGCATAGATTTTAATAATGATGCAAAATGGTAGAAGCAATCAGGGTACTACAGCAGAAGTAACGAATGCATTGTAGTAGTAAAGGCAACAAATGCAACAGCACGGTAGTGGTAAAAGCAGCAAAGGCGCTGTGGCAGTAGAGGTAGTGAATGCATTGTAGCAGTAAAAGCAGTAAAAGCAGCAAAAGCGTTGTAGCGGGAGGAGTGTGGAAATGAATATATCGGTCAGTGAAGGGCTGTTATACGGAGGGATCGCGGCAATGGCGACAGCGGTGGTCATTGTGGCAGCCGGTATTGTGATATTTACGCTTACGGGCATAAAACTGAAAAAGAAGTTGGAGGAAGAATACGGCAGGCCTTCGGTGAGCCAAAAGCGGTAAAACGGCAGCATATTTGACATGGAGGATACGGAAGATGTCGCAGATCATTGCGGGTATGTATGAAATAGACAGACAGATAGGAGCCGGTGGCGGCGGAGTGGTATATCTGGGACGCCATTTGAGGCTGGACAAGCAGATAGTGCTCAAGGCGGATAAACGCAGACTGTCCACAGATACGGAGGCGTTGTACCGTGAAGTGAATGTGCTGAAAGACCTGAGTCATACTTATATTCCTCAGGTCTATGATTTTGTCCAGGAAGACGGCATTGTCTATACGGTCATGGATTATATTGACGGCGAAAGCCTGGATAAAATGCTGGGAAGGGGGGAGAAGCCCACGCAGCCCCAGGTCATCAGGTGGGCATGCCAGTTATTGGAGGCGCTCGTTTACCTGCATGGCAGACCGCCCCATGGAATCCTTCACGGGGATATCAAACCTGCAAATATCATGCAGCGCATGAACGGAAACATCTGCCTGATCGATTATAATATCGCGCTGGCGCTGGGAGAAGACGGGGCGGTGAAGGTAGGGTTCAGCAGAGGCTATGCTTCCCCGGAACACTACGGCGCAGATTACCTCAGTGCCAACAGACCTGCGGCGGTGGGAACAGTCGGCGGAACCGTTGCAGGAATGTCGAAACGGGATAAAAAATCTGTCCGCCTGACAAGGCGGGAAATGGCCCAGGCAGATTCTGCAAAGCACAATAGGCGGCCGCTTACCACTGGAGAAAATCAGGGGGAGCAGGACATAACGCTGGCTGATACGGATGTGACAGTGGTGGAACCGGATGGGACGCCGGTGGGTTTCAATGTGACGCAGGTGGAACCGGATGGGATGCCGGTGGGTTCCGATGTAACGCAGGTGGAACCGAATGGGATGCCGGTGGGCTCCGAGGTGACGCAGGTGGAACCGGATGGGATGCGGTTGGATTCCGATGTGACAATGGTGGATTCTGATCCGGCACAGACAGGTTCTGATTTGACCGTGGCAGAGGCAGACGCGGCATCGGGAGAGCGTTCCTGCGCAGACAGAGTTACCCCTTTGGCGGCAGGAACGTCTTCCCGAATAGGGAATCAATATCAGACAGGAAGCCAACATCAGACAGGGAGCACTACAGGAAGTAAGAAAGGAATCCTTCTGGATGTGCGTTCCGATATATACAGCCTGGGAGCCACCCTGTACCATCTGCTGTCGGGGCGGAAACCGGCGCAGGATGCACGTGAGGTAATTCCGCTGGGGGCGGAGGTGTGCAGCCTTGCCGTGGCGGAAATTATTAATAAGGCCATGTCCCCTGACCCTGCAATGCGCTACCAGTCTGCGGAGGAAATGCTTACTGCATTCCTGCTGCTTCATAAGCGGGATAAACGGGTGCTGCGTCACAAACGGCGGGAGAGGGTTTTTGCCGGAGTGATGGCAGCGGCTTTTCTCACCGGGGGCGCCTGTGCTTTTGTAGGCCTGAAACAGCTGGAACAGAGACAGGCGGCGCTTGCCTTTGCGGAGTACTCTGCCAATGCCCTGGCGGAAGGGAATGTGTCGGAGGCGCTCCGGCTGGCATTGCAGGCGATCCCCGCAGGAAACGGTATCCTGGAGGCTCCCGTGACGGCCCAGGCGCAGCGGGCGCTGACAGACGCGCTGGGAATCTATGACCTGTCGGAGGGTTTTGAGGCGGTGGATATGGTGCAGCTTCCCGGTGCGCCTTTTAAAGTGGTCATGTCCCCGGGGGGCACCCGCTTTGCGACAGTGTATGCCTATGAGGCGGCTGTCTATGACGCGGAGACCTTGGAGAAGCTGGCGGCGCTTCCCATCCGGGAATCCGCCCTGTCAGATGTCGTATTTGCCACGGAAGGAACCATTGTATATGCAGGGGATCAGGGAGTGACATCATATGACCTGGATGCCGGACAAGCCCTGTGGACACAGGAGCCTGCCACCTTTCTGGCGCTTTCCGGCGACGGCGGGAGCGTCGCGGCGGTGGACAGGGACGAGGACAGGGCAGTGGTCTACCGTGTGGCAGACGGGGAAAAGCTGTATGAGCGATCCTTCGAGGGGAATTATCTGCCGGTGGTGGCAAATGATATCTTTGCAGACCCTGACGATGCCCTGCTTGCGCTGAATGAGGACGGTTCCCTTCTGACCGTGAGTTTTGCCGGCGGCGGGCTTATGGTTTACGATATGGCTTCGCCGGCGGATGACCTGATTATCTATGATACTTCCCAGTATGCTCATTTCGAAGGGGGATTTTCCGGAAAATACTTTGTGTACGCGGCCAGCGCCGGGGGCGGGTCCGAATTTGGGATCGTGGATACAGAGGCGGGGATCCTGGCAGGCGGGGCGCAGTCGGGAAGCCCTTACCTGCTGAAGGCGGATGCGGAGGGTATTTACCTGGCAAACGAAAACCTTCTGGTTCGGTTTGACCCGGCGACCCTGGAACAGCTGGAACTTGCCTATACGGACAGTGTGAATATCACGGGCTTTGCGGTGGATGATGGCTTTGTCCTGATCGCCGGATCGGATCACAGCTTTTCCTTTTACGACGGGGCGGCACACCTGATGTCCTCGGAAAGCTGCCAGGAAAACTGTGATTTCGTGGCGCTGTCCCATGGCAGGGCGGTGATCGGGAACAGGAACGAACCTTCCCTGCGGGTGATGGGGCTGGAGGATCACAGCGAGGCGCTGCTGGGCACTTATGACCCCAGGTACATACACGACGAGGCACGGGTCAGCGCAGACGGGAAGACGGTGATGTTATTTAGCTATGGGAGCTTTGCAATTTATGATATGACAGGGCAGCCTGTGGCAAGCCTGGAACTGCCTGACGCGGATCAGATTTACGACCAGCAGTTCCGCAAGGAGGCAGCGGGTTCTTACCTGGAGGTCATCTGGTATGACGGGACGGTGCGCTGCTACAGCGCCGCTGATGGCACATTGATTTCAGAGACCAGGGGCGAGGCGCCGCAGAAGGATCTGTATGAGGAATTTTACACCGACCAGTACCGAATCGTCTCCTCCCTGCATGAAGCGCCGGTAGTTTATGACTTGGAATCAGGGAAACAGGCGGCGGTTCTGGAAGAGGACTCGTATTTAACGTATGTCACACAGCTGGACGGATACCTGCTGACAGAGTACGTCAGCGCTTCCGGTGAACGGTACGGCCTGCTGCTGGACCAGAACTTCGGGACAGTGGCATATCTGCCGGACCTCTGCGACGTGACGGAGGATGGATTTGTGTTCGATGACGGAGCCGGGAACCTGCGGCAGTGTAAGAGGTATTCCCTGCAGGAACTGGTCGGGATGGCGGAAGGTTTTTCCCGCGGACAGTGAGCATATGCCGTGCTTGTGCATAAAAATTTGATTTAGAAAAATGCAGTTATTACACACGAATAGAATAAGTAAGATAAAGGAGAAAAGAGAGGAACAAAAGCATGAAAAGAAATAGGAAAAACACGAAGAGAAGTGGGCAAAACATCCTGAGACAGGGGGCGGCGGTCGCCATGGCAATATTGCTTGCCATGCCTGTTCTGCCTGCAAGAGCGGCGGAAGCGGGAAAGGGAATGGAAGCGGTATCGATAGTGCCCCAGATGGCTTCAGTAGCAATGGCGGCAGGAGCAGGGGGAGATGCGGTGGCAGGAAGTGTTGCATCTGCGATGTTGACAGAGGATGGTGGAACTAATGCGCAGTCAGTGGTAAATGCAGAAATTGTTGGGGGGGAAGCCCTGAACTGTTTAGCGAAGGTAATGTTATTAATGATATCATGGAAAAATCCGTCTCTGGAGGAAATGCTGTAACGCATGGGACAAGCCTTGGAGAGATCAGGGCAGCGGCTTCCGCAGGGACGATAGGACAGCCGGATGAAAACGGGAATGTTTTGGAGTGGAGTTATGACGACAATACCCAGACGTTAACGATTACCGGAATAGGAAAGTTGGATGGATTTAACGGAAACAGCTTAAAAACAGATTTTTTTGAAAACATTGAGATCAAAAAAGTACAGTTCCAGAATTGTAAAGTAATCGGAAGTATGGCAAGAGCATTTGCTTCCATTTTTCCTGAGGATAACAATATAAGTAAGGTGGAGCAAATCGATTTTTCAGATTTAGATACTTCAAACGTGACAAATATGAGTTTTATATTTTACGGTTGTAGCAATCTGAAAAATTTGGACTTAAGTAATTTTGATACCAGCAGTGTGACGGATATGTGGAGCATGTTTTACGGTTGCAGTAATCTGGAAAATCTGGACTTAAGTAATTTTGATACCAGCAGTGTGACAGATATGTGGAGTATGTTTTACGGTTGTAGTAGTCTGTGTAGTCTGGATGTGAGTGGCTTTGATACAAGCAATGTGGGCGGGATGGAAAGCATGTTTGAGGGCTGCAGTAATCTGGATGACTTGGACTTGAGTAACTTTGACACAAGTAGTGTAACAAATTTAGCGTATATGTTTGAAGGATGTCATAACTTAAGAAGACTTAATTTAGCTGGCTTTGATACAAGTAATGTGTCGTATGTGACAGGTATGCTTGAAATGTTTCGTGGATGCAGCAGTTTGAGTGAGGCTGTAAAAAATCTTGTGTCTATGGATGAAAAATCTTTATTGATATGAATC
>CANDMD010000117.1 GCA_947385725.1 uncultured Lachnospiraceae bacterium
AGAGCACTTCACTCGTAATGAAGGGGTCGTGGGTTCGAGTCCCATTTTCAGCTTTCTTACTGAAAATTGTTCAGCTTTCTTACTGAAAATTGTTCAGCTTTTTTGTTATGTAAGGCCTGAAAGCGTATGCTTCTGGGCCTTAAATTTGTGGCAATAGAATCCTCGCATAGTGTGGATTCTATTGTTTTACATCTTAAACTTCTTCCGGATGTGATGCTCGATCATCTGTATGGACTTATAAAATCCCAAAGCGATAATACAAAGGATGATAATACCGGTGATCACCATATCCAGCTGGAATACCTGGGAGCCGTAAATGATCAGGTAGCCAAGACCCCGTCTGGCGGCGAGAAATTCCCCGATAATCACGCCCACCAGCGCCAGTCCGATGTTCACCTTTGCGGTACTCAGCAAAATAGGAATGGAGCCGGGAAGGACTACCTTGGTGAAGGCGTTCCGCCTGCTGCCGCCCAGAGTGTAGATCAGGGTCACCTTTTCGGGATCCACCTGTTGGAAACCGGTGTAGAAGCTGATGATGGAACCGAAAACAGCCACGGAAATGCCGGCCACGATGATGGTTGTGGTTCCTGTGCCCAGCCAGACGATAAAAAGCGGGGCCAGCGCCGACTTTGGCAGGCTGTTCAGCACGACCAGGTAGGGTTCCAGTACTTCGGACATTTTGCGGGAGTACCACAGAAGGGTGGCTGCCAGCAGGCTGAACAGCAATACCAGCAGGAAGCTTACGATGGTTTCAAATAAAGTGACGCCAATGTGTGACAGCAGGCCGTTTGTCTGGAACTGTTCCAGACAGCAGCGCAGGACCCGGCTGGGGCTTGCGAAGAAAAAGCTGTCGATCCATCCCAGGCGGGAACTGGTTTCCCATAGGATCAGGAATAGTACAAAGATCAGGGTGCGCATAGTGGAAATCTGGTGATGGTGGCGCCTGTGGTTTTTTACAAATTCTTCCTGTTTTGTTAACTCATGTTTTTCACTGTGTCTGTTTTTGTTAGCCGTCATTGTTCAAATCCTCCCACAGTTGATTAAAGTATTGCTGAAATTCCGGCGCATTCCTGGACGCCAGGGGAGAGTCGTCCTTCAGGGTCAGGTGGATAGGCATTTCCGCCTTTACCGTGGCAGGACGGTTGGACAATATAATGACTCTGTCGGCAAGACTGATGGCTTCCGAGAGGTCATGGGTAATGATGATCATGGTCTTTCCCGTAGCCCGGATCAGCCTGCAGATATCTGCGGATACGAACAGCCTTGTCTGGTAGTCCAGCGCACTGAATGGCTCATCCAGCAGGAGAAGCTGGGGATCCAGCGCCAGTGTGCGGATCAGTGCGGCGCGCTGTTTCATGCCGCCGGAGAGTTCGCTGGGCCGTTTATCCCTGAACTTCTCCAGACCGTAATCCGCAAGGAGGCGGTCTACGGCCTGTAACCTGTCGGGGGTCATCATGTGGTTGATTTCCAGACCAAGGATTACGTTTTTATAGACGGTCCGCCATTCAAACAGGTGATCCCTTTGGAGCATATAGCCGATCCTTGGATAGGCCAGGGAGCCGTCGGGATTGTTTACCACAATGGATCCCTGTTCCGGGGAGAGCAGCCCTGCGATGATGGACAGAAGCGTGGATTTCCCGCAGCCGCTGGGACCCACGATGGCGATAAATTCCCCTTCCCCCACGCCGAAGGAAATGTTGGACAGCGCCCGGGTCTCACCGTGCAGGCTGTGATAGGAATAACCGATATTTTTTAATTCCAGTATGGTCTGCAAAATGACACTTCCTTTTCCTGGTTTATTTATACTATCATATGCGTCTGGGAAAGTAAGGTGCGGTTACTTTTCACACCCGCGCCACCGCGAGGCGTTTTCACGCGTCTTTTGTGTGGAAAACCCGAGACAGCCGTGCGCGAAACCATTGTTTTGCGGTTTCTGTGCATAAAGCCTTCGTAAGAAGGCTTGTTATTTGTCACGGGGTGAACAGTAACAAGGTGCGGGTTGTGGTATTCCTGTAAAAGCCTTCCATGCTTGAAAAATGAACATAGGTTTGCTATACTGTCCAGATAGGGGACAAAACCGGAATGGTCAGAAAGCATAAGCGGGGACAGCCGGAAAACAACAGACCGGAATGGTCAGAAACCGTAAAACAGGAATAAAAGCAACCATAAAATAAATGGAAAGCAGGGGTAACCATGCAGAAAAAGACATTATTGATCGTTGACGATGAGGCAGAAATCAGGATGCTATTGAAAGAGTACCTGGAGCTGGAAGGCTACCGGGTGGTAACGGCGGCCAATGCAGGGGAGGCGGACAGGGCGCTTGCAGACGATCCCGATCTGATCCTGCTGGATGTCAATATGCCGGGAACAGACGGTCTCCTCTGGTGCGAGCAGATCAGGGACCAGGTACAGGTTCCCATCCTGTTCCTGAGTGCAAGAACAGAAGAGGAGGATCGGATCAAAGGGTTCAGGGCAGGCGGGGACGATTATATTTTAAAGCCCTTCAGCATGGAGGAATTATTGGCCCGGATTGAAGCGCATCTGAGAAGGGAAGACCGGAAGGAAAAGGGGAAGCAGGGAAACAGGGAGTATTCCAAGGGTGACTTTACGGTAGATTTCACCGGTTACAGGATTTTAAAGAACGGCAGGGACATCGGACTGACCAAAATGGAATTTCAGATCGCAGAGTTTTTATGTACCAACAAGGGACAGGTATTTACCAAGGAGTATATTTACGAGAGAGTGAGAGGCTTTGACGGAGAAGCGGATGCGGCGGTCATAACGGAGCATATCAGGCGTATCCGGTTGAAGCTCGGTGCAGGAAAGGAACAGGAATACATCGAAACAGTGTGGGGTGTGGGATACCGATGGATTGGTTAGAGGAATGCGCGGAAAAGCTGAGACAATATGTCAGGAATACCACGACCGTAAGGGCGGCGGCAGCCTATCTGCTGGCTGCCCTGGCTGTCAGTCTGGCATGTACCAATCTGACGGCAAATATTATGTCACTGTGGATCAATGTGATGACGGAGAGAGTTCCTGTGCCGGAAGGGAAAATACGGCTACTGAAGGAAATCAGGCAGTTATGTCCCTGGTTTTATATGACGGCGTCCATTGTCGTGGTGGCGCGGCTATTTTTGGAAAAAAAGATGAAAACCGCTTTGGCGGAGATCGGTGTCGCAGTAAAGCATATGGCTGCAGGAGATCTTTCCTATGAGATGGCATGGCAGAGCAGGGACGAATTTGGACTGCTGGCAAAGGATGTGGAGCAACTGCGGGAAACCATTAAAAAAGACAAATTAAACCAATGGAAAATGGCCGAAGAGCAGCGAAGGATCAATGCCGCATTTGCCCATGACATCCGCACGCCGCTTACGGTGATGAACGGCTATACGGAATTTTTAAAAAAATATGTGCCCACAGGAAAAGTGACGGAGCAGGTCATCCTGGAAAAGCTGGACCGGATTTCGGAGCAGGGGGAGAGGCTGCTTTCCTTTTCCAAAACGATGACTACTTTGCAGACAATGGAAAAATGGGAAATCCATTGCAGGAAAATGGAAGCGGCGGAAATCTGCAAAAACATCCAAGATATTGCGGAGGGGATGAAAGGGGAGGAGACGCGTCTTTCCTTTCAGGAAAATGTGGAAGGAGCAGTGTCTGTCCTGGTGGACCTCGAACTGATCCTGGAGGTGGTGGGAAATGTGCTCCAGAATGCCTTCCGGTATGCCCGGAAAGAGATTGAAATCACAGTGCAGTACAGGAAAAACCGGCTCACAGTCTATGTAAGGGACGACGGGGATGGGTTTTCCGAAAAGGCGCTCAGGGAGGCGGCAGCGGTTTATTTCAGTGAAAGGAAAGAGGGGGAAGCGCAGGACGGACATTTTGGCATCGGACTGTCCATTACGAAAATGCTGTGTGAAAAGCATGGCGGGGAACTGAAATTATTCAACAGTATAGAGGGCGGCGCGGTGGCAGCCGTTTCCTTTCAATGCACAGGGGTGCACAGATGAATTTGCTGCTTATGCAGCGTGCGGTTTTTGTTTTTTTAGAAATTCTTTTGTTTGCGTAGGGGATTTGTAGAGATTTTCTCTTTATACTGTTTTTCATAAGCCGGCAGGCTGTTAGCAGGCAATCTGTTTCCAAATGGGGGTTTCGCAATTGCCTAAGGGACTGTCAGGCGGGAAAGGAGAATACAGTATAAATGGAAATTTCAATCGAAATTCAGAATCTGACAAAATATTATGGGAAAAAGCAGGCTTTGTCCGAGGTAAACCTGACGATACCGCAGGGGATGTTCGGGCTGCTTGGACCCAATGGCGCGGGTAAGACCACGCTGATGAAGGTGCTGACCACACTGCTGGAAAAGACGGGCGGCGGAGTGAAGATCTGCGGTGTGCCGGTGGAAAACAGCAGGCAGATCCGGAACATGACGGGATATCTCCCACAGGACTTTTCCATGTACGGAAATATGAGCGCTTACGAGGCGCTGGATTACCTGGCGGTGCTTTCGGGCATGAGTAAGTCGGAACGGAAGGAAAGAGTGCCGCAGATGCTGGAAAAGGTCAATCTGCTGGAAAAGCGTAAGACAAAAGTAAAGTCCATGTCGGGAGGGATGAAGAGGCGGCTTGGCATCGCACAGGCGATCATACACGACCCCAAGGTGATCATTGTAGACGAGCCTACGGCGGGACTGGATCCGGAGGAGAGAGTCCGTTTCCGCAATCTGTTGTGCGAGATCGCGAAGGACAGGATCGTCCTGCTTTCCACCCATATCGTGGGCGATATTGAAGCTACCTGCGAGAACATTGCGGTGCTGAATCAGGGGAAAATCTGTTTTGACGGCAGGGTGGCGGAACTTCTTGCCCTGGTGGAGGGCAAGGTGTATTCTGCGGAGATCGCAGCGGTGGAACTGGAAAAAGTAAAGGAAAAATATATGGTGACCGGAATCCTGACAACAGGGAGTACGGCAAATGTAAAAATAATAGCGGACGAAAAACCTTTCCCCCAGGCAAAGCCGGTGCAGCCTGATGTGGAGGACGCCTATATGTATCTGATGCACACGGAATGAAGTTTCTCTAAGACAGTAAAGGACACAGTCTTAGAGAAACTAAGTCATTCCGGGAAGAATCGCCGGAGTGATTCTTCCGGACTTGCACCGAGTTCACGGATTGTTTATGCCGATGAAGCGGCATGACGGGTAATGTGAAGAGAGGGCATTTTGCGAAAAACCGGGACGCTTAACAGGAAGGACAGGGAAAGGAAAGGTTACTATGTTTGGAGCATTATTTTTCAAGGAATGTAAGCAGGTTTTGAAAAGCCTGGTATATTTTATTTATGTTGTGGTTTTTGTGCTGTTCATCACCAGCCAGATGAGCGGCGACAGCGCCGTGAGACTACAGGCCCCGGAACCGGGGCAGTCCTATTACGGAACCACCGTGGCAAAGGATGAAACGCTGATCATGGAGGGAACGCTGGCAAATTTGGTGGAAGATATCAATCATAATTCCTGGGTCACTTATCCGCTGGGATTTTACAAGGGAGTAACGCTGACCGACAGGGAGACAGAACAAGCGAAGGCCATACTGGAACGTTGTACGGGCAAACCCTTTGAGGTATTGCTGGAGGAGATGGCAGGGCATTTTGGGCAGTACGACCAAAGCAGCGCGGAAGAGATGGACGCGGCCCAGGCGAACTATAGGGTGTCTGTGAAAGAGGGCTTTACCTATGCGGAATTTGAGGCGGCCATGAAGGAGATCTGCGGCCTGGTGGGCAAGGGATCCGCTTATGAGAAAAGTAGTTACGAATACGGTATCCGTATTCCCATGACTTATGAACTGGCGAAGGAGGAATTTGATGCCCTGTGTGAAAAAGACCGCGTGACGCGGGCTTATATGCGCCTTTTCTGTGATTATGCAGGGATAGTGCTTGCCATCCTGCCGATTTTTGTCGGTGTGTCAAGGGCGCTTTGGGACAGAAGGGCAAAGGTGCAGCAGGTCATGTTTTCCAAGCCTGCGTCCGGTGCACGGATCATCGTAAGCCGTTATCTTGCCAACCTGGTCATGCTTTGTATCCCGGTGTTTGTCACCGCGTTCCTGCTGCAGCAGCCTTTCTGCTACAAGGCGCAGACCTTCGGGATCAGGGGGGATGGCATGGCATTTTTGACCGTGCCGGGGGTATGGCTACTGCCGGAGATCATGGTTGTGCTTGCCCTGTCTTTTCTGATCACGGAGCTTACGGACACAATTGTGGCGGTATTTGTGCAGGTCGCCTGGGCAATCGGAAGCATTTTCGGGGCGGATGTACTGGTAGGGGATTTTCGCATGAGGCTGATAGCCAGGTGGAACACGCTGGGACAGACGACTCTTTTCTCCTCACTGGAGAAAGGGTTTTTGCAGAACAGGGCTTACTATTTCCTGCTGGCAGTCGTCTGTATCATCCTGACCGTGATCGTCTATGAGAGAAAGCGCAGGAAAGGGGGAAGCCTGGTATGGAAAAATACGGAAAGGTGACGGCCAGCTTTGTGAAAAGACAGTACTTTCCCCATCTATTGCTGATTCTTTTGTTTGTGGTTTTTTCAGGCGGATTTGTAAGCTTCAGGGGATTGGAGAGTGCACAGGCGGCCAAGGTGATGGAGATGTATGTGGCATTTGCAGGCATCCTTTTATTTACGCCTCTTTTCATGCCGGAACAGGATCGGGAAATCTGGGATCTGGAGAGGAGTAAGAGGACGGCCATGTGGCAGCTTTACCTGCCCCGCATCCTTCTGGCGCTCCTGGTATGTATTCTGGTCATATCGCTGTTTATGGGTCTTATGGTAAGGGGCGGGGGAAATTTTGATGTCGGCAGCCTCCTTTTGGGGGCGTACTGTGAAATCCTCTTCCTGGGAAGCATTGGATTTTTTGCCTCGGCAGTGACTAACCAGGTGGTAGTCGGATACATGATCGCTGTGGTTTACTATGTGGTGAATATCGGCGGGGGGCAATATCTGGGGAGGTTTGCTTTGTTCCAGATGATGAAGGGAGAGTATGGAAGCTGGATCTACTGGCTTTTGGGGGCGGTGGCATTGCTGGCTTCAGGGGTTGTCGTCCGAGAAAGGGTGAGGAGGCGCGGATAAGTGTGAGAAGAATTTCTAAGACGCCAAAGTACGTCGTCTAAGAAATTCTAAATCTCACACTGAAAAATGCCAAGTGAACTTGTTTGCTTTGGGCGGGCATTCTTCTTATTGAGTGCTCGTGCCGCCGGAGGCGGCATGGGCACAGGTGTGACCGCTATTATTAGGAGGATGGGCAGTAGCGGCTTTGCTTACATGCTTGTGGATGGCGTGGGCTGAACTGTTACTTTGCTGGTTTATGTTTTTGGAAAAAGTATTGACAGATACCACATAAAATGATATTTTATACATAACATATCGGGAAAAGAAGTATTCATCTATCTGTTGTTTATTGGAGCAGTTCGCTTATTTATCCCCATGTGTATACAACTGAAAATACGGGGATGAAGTAAAGGGCATTTTTATATGGTCTCTTTCCTATGTTCCCGCGCTATACGACAGGAGACTGTATATGGTCAGAAAACTGGAAGAACTGAATCTGGTCGATAACTTTTTGTTTGAGTCCCTTGCAAGCCACCCGGAACCTGGAACCGCCTTCGGACGCAAGCTGGTGGAGATTATCCTCCGCGGATTTGCCATATTGCATAACCTGGCTTTTTATGATATTATCAAATTTAGGCTTAACAAATTTTACAAAAATACTGTCTGCATCCGCACCATTTTTCGGGATGAGCGGGCGGTAAAATCAGTGACGGAGGCTGCCATGGCACAACTTTGGGGAGGACGCTTTACAAAAGAAACAGACAGGATGGTTTATGATTTTAACGCGTCCATTCGGTTTGACAAAAGATTTTTCCACCAGGATATCGACGGGAGCATTGCCCATGTGACCATGCTGGCAAAACAGGCCATCCTGACCATGGAGGAGCGGGACGCCATCATAGGCGGCCTGCTGGGTATCCGGGAGGATGTGGAAAGCGGGAAGCTTGCCATTGACGAATCCTGCGAGGATATCCACAGCTTCGTGGAGGCTACCCTGATCCAGCGGATCGGGGATGCGGGCAAGAAGCTGCATACCGGAAGAAGCCGCAATGACCAGGTGGCTCTGGACATGAAGCTTTATACCAGGCTTCAGGTGGTGGAGACGGACGGGCTGCTGAAGGGTCTGCTGGAGGCGATCCTTGCTGTCATGGAGGAAAATCTGGAAACCTATATGCCGGGCTTCACCCATTTACAGAAAGCCCAGCCGGTTACATTGGCGCACCACTTTGGCGCTTATTTTGAAATGTTTAAGCGGGACAGGTTGAGGATGACGGATATTTTCAGGCGCATGAACTATTGTCCCCTTGGGGCGGGGGCGCTGGCGGGGACAACCTATCCACTGGATAGGATGTATTCCGCGGAGGTCATGGGCTTTTACGGCCCTACGCTGAACAGTATGGATTCCGTGTCCGACAGGGATTACCTGATTGAATTTCTGTCGGCTCTGGCCACTGTCATGATGCACCTGAGCCGGTTCAGCGAGGAGATCATTATCTGGAATTCCAATGAGTACCAGTTTGTGGAGATTGACGACGCTTATTCCACGGGGAGCAGCATCATGCCCCAGAAGAAGAACCCGGACATTGCGGAACTGGTTCGGGGCAAGACGGGGCGCGTCTACGGGGCGCTGATGGCGCTGCTGACTACCATGAAGGGACTGCCCCTCGCCTATAATAAGGATATGCAGGAAGACAAGGAGATGGCCTTTGACGCCATGGATACGGTGAAGGACTGCCTGATGCTGTTCACAGGAATGATCCATACCATGAAATTCCGGAAGGAGCGCATGGCGGGCAGCGCCATGAACGGATTCACCAACGCCACCGACGCGGCGGATTACCTGGTGAACAAGGGCGTGCCTTTTCGGGATGCCCACGGAATTATCGGGAAGCTGGTGCTGTACTGCATTGAGAAGGATACTTCCATTGACGCATTGTCCCTGCCGGAATTGCAGGCAATCAGCGATAAATTTGAGGAGGATATCTATACGGCGGTCTCCCTTAAGACCTGTGTGGAGAAACGGCTGACCATCGGTGCGCCGGGGGCGGAGGCCATGAAGCAGGTGATCGCAGTGAATAAGGAGTATCTGAGGCAGGAAGATCTGTATAATGCCATGCCAAAATAAGGAGAGTCAGGTGTGAAACAGATCATGTTTGTATATAACGGAGGAGAGAAGAATGAGTGAGAAGTTAAAAGTCGGTATTTTAGGCGGAACAGGTATGGTGGGGCAGAGATTTATCGCCCTGCTGGAAAACCATCCCTGGTTTGAGGTGACAACCGTTGCGGCAAGTCCCCGTTCCGCTGGCAAGACATACGAGGAGGCCGTGGGCGGCAGATGGAAGATGGATACGCCCATGCCGGAGGCAGTGAAGAAGCTCGTGGTCATGAATGTCAACGAGGTGGAAAAGGTTGCCGCTGAGGTTGACTTCGTGTTCAGTGCGGTGGACATGACCAAGGAAGAGATCAAGAAGATCGAGGAGGATTACGCGAAAACAGAGACTCCCGTGGTGTCCAACAACAGCGCCCACCGCTGGACGCCAGACGTGCCCATGGTTGTGCCGGAGATCAATCCCGAGCACATGAAGGTCATCGAGTTCCAGAAGAAGCGCCTGGGAACCACCAGAGGCTTTGTGGCGGTAAAGCCCAACTGTTCGATCCAGAGTTATGCCCCGGTGCTCACGGCATGGAAGGAGTTCGAGCCCTATGAGGTAGTGGCTACCACTTACCAGGCCATCTCCGGCGCAGGCAAGACCTTTAAGGACTGGCCGGAAATGGAGGGAAACATCATCCCCTATATCGGCGGCGAAGAGGAGAAGAGCGAGAAGGAGCCCCTCCGCATCTGGGGTAAGATCGAGGACGGCGTGATCGTTTCCGCCGCGGGCCCGGTGATCACCTGCCAGTGCATCCGTGTGCCGGTGCTGAACGGCCATACCGCGGCTGTATTTGTAAAGTTCAGGAAGAAACCTACGAAGGAACAGCTGATTGAGAAGCTGAAAAGCTTCAGCGGCGAGCCCCAGAGATTAAACCTTCCCAGTGCGCCAAAGCAGTTTATCCAGTATCTGGAGGAGGATAACAGACCCCAGGTATCCCTGGATGTGGATTATGAGAAGGGAATGGGCGTCAGTGTGGGGCGTCTCCGGGAGGATACGGTATATGATTATAAGTTCGTCGGTCTTTCCCATAACACAGTGCGCGGAGCCGCGGGCGGTGCGGTGCTCTGCGCGGAACTTCTGAAGGCACAGGGATATATTGCGAAGAAGGATTGAAATTGCCCCTGAAAGGAAATATGGAGTACATGTGTTTTGTGATGTGATAAGGTATGTCCGCAGGTTCACTTATACTGACCAAGGAAAAACTGACCCGGGAACTGTCTGTGCGGCGGAATGAGAGGAAATATGAGCGAATTGCACTATCAATTGGATCTGCTGAAGGCAATGAACCAGAAGCTTACGGAAAAGGAAAGGATGTACCACACGGTCTTTGAATCGGCCGTGGGAGCATTTCTTTACTATTCCTTTGAGCGGAATCAGGTCGAGACTCTGGGACAGTGGAAAGAATTTTTTGATTTTGAGGTCCGGGAACCGAGGGATCTTTCCCGGCTGGTCGATGCGGTGGAAGATTCCCATGCCATGGATCTGCGGGATGTCCTGTATGTGGAGAAGACAGGGCAGGAATCAGCCACAGTGGAATGTTTGTTGAAGGGAACCAGGACATGGCTGCAGTTCCGTTCCAAAATATATTATAAAGAGGATGGCCGGCTTGCCGATAAGGTAATCTACATATGCAATATCACAAAAATACGGAACCAGAACGAAGAATTGACTTATATGGCGTACTATGACAGTCTGACGGGACTGTTCAGCCGAAACTACTTTGTGCGCCTGTTGGGGGATTATATCCGGACTGCATCGGAGAAGAATGCGGTGGTCAGCGTCATGATGATCGACCTGGACGATTTCCATAAGATCAATGACGGACAGGGTATGGTGGTGGGGGATGAACTGGTTCAGCAGTTCGGAAGTTATCTGAAAGAACTCTGTGAAAAAAAGGATGTGACGGGTTGCCATCTGCACACGGACGTCTATCTGCTTGCCATCTATGACCCGTCTGGGGAGCGCACCATGGAGAACCTGCACAGGGAGATCCAGCAGAGGATTCACAGACCCTTTAAGCTGAGCAACGGCCAGGAACTGCAGATTACCTTCAGCGCAGGCGTGGCGGAATACCCTGAGGCGTCCAAATCGGCCATAGAACTGATCAACTGCGCGGAGATCATGGTATTCAAGAGTAAGGCCATGGGCAAGAATATCATCCAGTATTTCAATACGCCTGTCCTGCAGGAATTCCTGCGCACGGCGGAACTGGAGTCGAAGCTGAAGGAAGCCGTGTTCCGTCATAGCTTCCAGATGTATTACCAGCCCCAGTACTTTGCGGGAAACAAGAAGCTGCGGGGCATGGAGGCGCTGATCCGCTGGAAGGATGGCAATGAGGGCATGATCAGTCCGGCGGTCTTTATTCCCATTGCGGAAAAGAACGGAGCCATCATCCCTATCGGCCAGTGGGTGGTGGAGCAGAGTATCAGACAGTACGCCCAATGGCGTAAGCGTTACGGCTATCCTTTTATCATGTCCATTAATATCTCAGCCCTTCAGTATGGCAGGGAGGATTTTGTGGATTCCATCATCAATGTGATTAAATCCCATGACATTTCCCCGTCGGAGATAGAACTGGAGATCACGGAGACCATCCTGATCGAGGATTTTCAGGCGGTCTATGAGAAACTGATGTTGCTGAGGGATTTCGGGCTGCGGATTTCGCTGGATGACTTTGGGACGGGCTTTTCTTCACTGTCTTACCTGAAGAAGCTTCCCATCGACACCCTGAAGATTGACAAATCCTTTATTGATACCGTGATTACGGATGAGAATACACGG
>CANDMD010000118.1 GCA_947385725.1 uncultured Lachnospiraceae bacterium
GCAGATAGCCGTGCCCCTTATCCACACGGACGGACAGCACCTGACTGTCAATCCCCTGAAAACTCAATACATCAGAAGGGTTCAGATCCATCATTTCTATGCTTCGGTTCTCCGACAAAAACTGAGTATTTTCCGTCAGTTGGTAGACGTTCTCCCCGATAAGAAGTTCCTTCCGGATCATATTCAGTTCATAATTTGACACATCCGGATAACTCCATGCGGAAGCGGACATGCCCATTGTTGTGAGATGCTTTTTGGACTTCAGAAAGGTAATATCCACGATATCACCCACTGCAAACTGATCCAGGGACATACTCTGGCCGTATTTGTCATACATCCTGGTAGTGCCGTCCATGGAAAGGGTATACCTCCTCCCCAATTCCAGGTTCAGGAAGGTAAGTGTGTTTTCCTTTGCATTCTGGTCCACCAGGATAGCCGTATCCGCGGAATCGTAACTTTCCGGGCCTGTCACTATGAAGCCCGTATCGCCCCTCTTCGGGGAAGGCACCGGATCCGCCTGCGGCCGGCTCTCCCGGGGCAGTATGCTGTAGCCCACCGCCAGAACCATGATCAAAATCGCCGCAGCCATGGCAACCAGGCTTCCTGCTCTGTTTTTCCTGTTCTTTTTCTTTTGCGCCACTTTCTCTCCTTCAGCCCTTCAGGGCGTTTTGGAACACTTCCTGGAGGAAGTGCTGTTTCTCTTTCTCCTGCGTGATCAGCTTCTCCAGCTTCTCCTGGTTTCTTCCGGGAATCCATGCCTTACCGGAATTGAAATAAAAGTTGGCAATCTTCCAGAATTTTTCCGGATATGCCAAACGGTAGTACAGGTCAATCCTGTTGATGGCAGCAATAGGCTTTTCTCTTTCATACGCTTCCAGGAGTTCCTTTCCCAGGGGAATGGACCAGTTGCTCTTCTCCAGCAGTTTTCTCATCAACAGATACAAGTCCCTGACAGGACTGTCAGAAATGCACTTTTCAAAATTCACCAGGAACCAGCCGCTGTTTCCCTTAATGATATTGTGGTACTGGTAATCGCCGTGGCAGAAGGTGACAGGCTCCCCCGCTGCCGCAGCTGCGGCGTCGCTTTTATTTTTAATGACACTGTACGCATTCCATTCCTCTGTCACGGCCAACGCCTGTTCCAGGAAATGATCGATGGCATTCTGAAGGCTGATCTCAAAGGGCTGTTTCTGTCCCTTTTGCTGTAAATACTTTTTGACCTTCTTAAGCTCCTTGTTATGTTTTTCATACTCCTTCTCAGGGGAAAACATGGGCGGAAGCCCCGGAGTATCCGCGGGAAGTGTCATACACTTATGGAGCCTGGCCAGAAGCTTTACAATCTCCAGGCATTCCTCTTTATCATAAATACTGCATTCCCTGCCGTCCTGCCAGGTCTTCAGGATATATTTGATCCCGTCGCCATCCTGCACAAAGAGTTCGCCTGCGGCTGTGGGCACGATCTGCTCCACAATAACGCTTTCCCTGTTTTTTACAGCCTTTAAGACCCTGTCCTGCAATTCTATCCTGTCACGGTTTCCCGTATATTCCTTCAAAATCAGGCACCCCTGATCCGTATCGCAGAGGATCGCTCCCCTGCCCTTCCTGGTGCCGCGCACCTCTATCCCATACTGTTCCAGTAACCCTGCTGCCCTGTCATTCACCTTCGGACCCCTCCTGATAGCTTTTGCGTCTAAACTATCTTATGTGAAGGGATCTCAAAGTATGTTTAAGGTTTTTCCTTATATTTTTCCGCCTCCGTCAGCAGGATTTCCTCTGTGTTGCACCGGGGCTCCTCCAGGACCAGATCCAATAGTCTCTGTAGGACCATGCCCAGTTCCTTTCCCGGTTTCCAGCCTGCGTGGATCAGATCCGAGCCATTGACGGCGAGATCTTTCAGGGAGACGCACTGGTTCTGCTCCCGCACCTGTCTGTACAGTTCCTGCCATCTGTGGATCAGTTCCAGCTTCTCCTGACGCATGTAATCACTCTGTGCCAGGACGTCCGCCCGCTTGATCTCAAACAGCGCCGGAAAGGCCTCCTCGCCGATCCGGTTCACCGCCCTGCGGACGCTCCTCATGTCCGGCTCCACACCGTTACCGTAGTCATGGTAAAGCACAAGCTTACATACTTCATGGATGGTATCATTGTCAAATTTCAGCCGCCGCAGAAAGTCCTCAGCTATCTTCTCACCCACGGCAGGATGCCCATGAAAATGGGTCACACCGTCCTCATCCCTCTCCAGGGTGCAGGGCTTTCCGATATCGTGGAGCAGCATTGCCAGCCGCAGCTTTTTGTCCGGTTTTACATATTTCAAAGATTGCAGCGTATGCTCCCCCACGGTGTACCTATGATGGGGATGATTCTGCTCTGTCTCCATGGCCACGTCAAATTCCGGAAAAAACACCTTTGTCACACCCAGTTCCCAGGCCGTCCGCAGATCGTCCGGATGGCCGGAGGTAATCAGCTTCACCAGTTCCGTCTGAATCCGCTCCGCGCTGATCTTTTGAAGGGAAGGAGCCAAGCTCCGGATCCCTTCCTTCGTATCCCCGTCAATGTCATATCCCAGCTGCGCGGAAAAACGAACCGCCCTGAGGATACGCAATGCATCCTCGCCAAAGCGCTCCAGGGGATCGCCCACACAGCGCACAATTCCCCTGCGCATATCCTCCATACCGCCAAAAAGGTCTACCAGACCCGCCTTTTCGCTGTATGCCATGGCATTGATGGTAAAATCCCGGCGCTTCAGGTCCTCCTCCAGATCCGGTGTGAAAATGACCTCCCTGGGATGTCTGCTGTCCTCATATTTCCCGTCAATACGGTAAGTGGTGACCTCGAATCCCTCCCTGTCCTGCATGACGGTGACCGTGCCGTGCTGCAGGCCGGTGTCAATCGTCCTGGGAAACAACGCCTTTACCTGCTCCGGTTTTGCCGAAGTGGTGATATCCCAGTCCTGGGGCTCTCTGCCCAGAATCGAATCCCTGACACAACCTCCCACCACATAAGCCTCATATCCCGCGGCAGTCAGCGTATCAATAATAGATTGCGCTTTTACCGGTATGGTTATTCTGATTTTTTCACCTGGTTTCTGTCCTCTGTCTGTCATCTGTCCCTGCTGCTCTTCGCCTTTCATTCTTTCCGGATAAACCTATCAATCACCTGCACCAGCCCGTCCTCATCGTTTGTGGCAGTAATGTAATCTGCCGCCGCCTTTACTTCAGGCTGGGCATTTCCCATGGCAACACCCGTTCCCGCATATTTGATCATGCAGATATCATTGAAGCCGTCCCCACAGCAGATGGTATTTTCCCGCCGCTGCCCGAGAGCCTCCAGCATCTTCTCCAGTGAAGTCGCTTTATTGACATTTCGTGGCATGATCTCAATGAAGAAGGGTTCTGAACGGTATATGCTTACCAGGTCGCCGTATTTTCCCTGTAATTCCCTCTCAAACACCGCCGCCCTGTCACTGTCCGCAGTCATCAGGCATTTATGGATCTCAAAGTCCACAAAATCCACAAAATGTTCCACCGGTTTCACCGGCAGACCATTGATCCGCGCCTCCAGTGTGATATACTCATCCGGCTCAAAGGCGGAGATTACCGTGCTTCCCAGATAAGTGATCAGCCCACAGCCATTTCTCTTCGCAAAGCCATAAAGCCCCGGAAGGATCATCAGGGGCAGCGTTCTCTGGTATAGGATCTCTCCGCTGCGGCATTCCACCACCCGCCCTCCGTTATAGGACAGGAGGTAACCGCCGTATTTCTCTAATTCCAGTTCCTGTTCGTAACGGCGCATTCCCGGGGTCGGTCGGCCGGAGGCAAGGATCACCTTATGCCCCGCCTTCATGACATCCTGGATCGCCTCCCTGGTGGAAGGAGTGATCTCCTTTCTGGAATTTGTCAGCGTGCCGTCAATGTCCAGCACCAATACCTTTTCGTTCCGTTCCGCCATATCCCCCATACCCTGTCACTGTTTTTGAAAGAGCGGTGAGGAATCCCCACCGCCCTGTCTGTTGCTGCAAGTTCTTCTCACACTTTCCGCCATGCCGACGCAGTCGGCACAAACAATTTCTTTACACACTTCTATTGTGCACCGGAACTGCCTGCCGCATTATTTGCGGCATCTGTATTACTTGCGGCGTCTGCATCCGTACCTGCGGCTGTGTCCGAACCTTCCGGCGCTTCGGAACCGTCCGCCGCGTCTGAGCCTGTCTCACTGTCCGTACTGCTGTTATTATCTGTTTCGTTCTCAGAGATATACAGATATTTCAGGTTTTCCTTGGGATCCTCTATGGAGATATCTGCCGTAATCTCTTCCATATATGCTTCCATTGCCGTACCCAGCAGGGTATTCTTTGCGCTTACCATCCAAAAAGGATCACCTTCGCTGAGGTAATACAGGACATAGGAATATCCGTCTTCCTCAGGGGAAATGGCTACGGTGTCGCCTGCCTTGCGGGCGCTGTCTGACAGCCATGCCTCCATATCCTCCGACATCATTCCCGGCCGTATGTTCTCCATCAGCCCTCCCGTGGAAGAAACAAGGGAAGGATCATTATAGCTGTCGCAGAGTTCCGCGAAGCTTTCCTCTGTGGCGGCACCGCCCTGCCACTCCTCCAGGATCGCCTGGGCATCTTCCGTGGTAATAATGCCGCGGACATTCACGGTAGGCGTTTCATCCAGATAACGGTTCTCAAAGGCCACTACATAATAGGAATTGGCCGATGTATTTTCAATCATGGTGGTGTCCCCTGCTTTCCTGGAACTGTCGAAAAGCCATTCCCTCAGCAGATAGGGCGCATAGGTGTTTGTGACATTCTCATTGAGTTCCCCTTCTTTGGCCACTTTCATAAGGGCTTTTTCGGCTTCCTTCTTCGCCTCCGCCATGGCCGCAGTGGTCTCTTCCTCCGTGGGCGCCTCGGAAAGCTTCGCCTCCACGGTCAGGAGCCTGTAGTCCACGGAATCATACTCATCCGCATTTTCATTGTAATAACTCTCCGCTTCCTCATTGGAGGGCATTTCCGCGTCCATCACGCTGTCATAATACGCGCTGAGATACAGGGACTCCTTCACAAAGCCGGAGATGCGGGACAGAGTGGCAAAGGTTCCGTAATTGCTGCGGATGAAATCCTTCTCCGTGACCCCCGCTTCCGATGCCGCGCTCTTCAGCCTCTCTGTAAAGTCGGCATAATCCGCCCCCGTGTCATAGGTAAAGCCTTCCGCCTCCGCCTTCTCCCGAAGAGCCTTATTATTGACAATATTTTCTATGGCCATCTGGGTAAAGAAGTCCTGGAAGGTCAGCTGGTCGGAATACATCTGCGTTGACAGATCCCCGCTCAAGTCCATGCCCAGCATGGACATGTAGCTACCATACTGGTTCATATAATTATTGAGTGAAACATTATAATTGTAATCAAATTCCACCCTGGATACTTTTTCGCCGTTCACGATGGCGTAAGTCTCGTTGATCGCCAGATAGCTGCGGATGGGGAAAGAGATCACCAGACAGAATAATGCCGCCACAATGACCACACCTGTGACATTACCCACAAGCCTGTCCCGCTTCGCTTTCGCCTTTGCCTCTTCCCTGCGCTGAACCTTCAGGTCATATTTGGTAACTACTTTTTCTTTTGTATCCTTTTTATTTGATGCGTTGTCTTTTTTTGTTTCCTTTTCAGACATAACGGAATGTCTCCTCCCTACGCATTGATGCGCAATGCCTATTTTATCTCATTTGAAGGCAAATGTGAAGTTATTTCACATATTTTTCAAGTTTTTCCACAATATTTTTGATGCATCCCTGTTCAAAGGGACTGTCCAGGCCAACCTCTTTTATCATGGCGGTATAGAAATCGCTTGCGGACAGTTTGCACAGCTTCAGATAACTCTGCCATGCCCCCTCAAAGTCGGCGTCCATCTTCACCTTATATTGCAGCGCACAGGTCTGTGCCAGACAGTAATCAATGTAATACAAAGGATAATCATAAATGTGCAGCTGTTTCTGCCAGAAACCGCCCTCCCCGAAGAAGCTGTCGTCGCCGTAATCCAGGTGAGGCTTGTATTCCTGTTCCAGCTTCTTCCAGGCCGCCTTTCTCTCCGCCGGCGTCATATCGGGATTTTCATAGACAATATGCTGAAACTCATCCACCATACAGCCATAGGGAATGAAAGCCGCCGCATCCTCCAGGTGCATATCCCTGTACTCCTGAGCCCTGTCGCCAAAGAACAGGGGCATCCATTTCTCAGCGAAAAATTCCATGGACATGGAGTGGATCTCCGCCGTCTCCATACCGATGTCCGCGTGCTCCTTAATGGGATCCTTTCCGGCGAGGTATCCCTGGAAAGCGTGGCCGCACTCATGGGTAATCACATCCACATCCCCGCTGGTGCCGTTGAAGTTGGCAAAGATAAAGGGAGACTGATACAACGGAAGATAAGTCATGTATCCCCCCGCCCTCTTGGTCTTTCTGCCCAGCACATCAAACAGTTCATGCTCACGCATGAAGTCAAAGAATTCCTTTGTCTCAGGGGAAAGTTCACTGTACATCTCCTGGCCTGCCGCCAGGATCTCCTCAGGTGTTCCTGTGGGCGCAGGATTTCCCTCCTTAAAGTAAACCTGTTCATCAATAAACTTAAGCTTATCCAAACCCAGACGCTGTCTCCTGCGGTCGTGGAGTTTCTCCGCGAAGGGCACGAAATACTCCTTGATCTGGCTGCGGAAAGCCTCCACTTCCTCCTTGCCGTAGCAGTTGCGGTTCATGCGGTAATAGCCCAGCTCCAGATAATTTTCGTATCCCATCTCCTTCGCCTGGGCAGTGCGGTTCTTCACCAGCTTATCATAGATCTCGTCCAGCTTTTCCGCATTGGCCGAGAAGAAAGCGCTCATTTCCTTCCAGGCCGCCGCCCTCACATCCCTGTCCGGATGGATCAGGTAAGGGCGCAGCAGCGACAGGTTCAGCTCTTTCCCGTCAAAGTTCAGCTTTGCCCCGGCGATCAGCTTGTCATATTCCATGGTCAAGTTATTCTCCTCCTGCATCAGGGGGATCAGTTTTTCATCCATAGCTTTCTGCGCCAGCTCCATATTTTTGAACGCCACCGGTCCTATTTTCTGCTCCAGGTAATCCCTGTAAGGGGAATGGAACAGCTTTTTCTGATATGCCAACACCAGATTGCTGTAGATCGGTCCCTGTTCGTCATAATACTCGTGCTCTTTGCTGTAAAACTCGTCCGTTGTATCCACGTCAAAACGAATATTGGCAATGGTCATCAGGGTCGATACCCTGTCAGTCAGTGCGTAATATTTCCGATGCACCTCAAACTGCTCTTCACCGCTCCCCGCCCGGTCAAAAGCCTCCATCAGTTCCTTCATTTCCTTTTCCACCTGTGCGAAATCCACACGTTCATAGGGCATATCCTTAAATTTCATTACATTTTACCTCCATTCTTGTTTTGAAACTATTCATTATTGTACATGATATTTTATTTTTTTTCCATATAATCAATACTTTTTCTTGAATTTGGTCAAAAACAAGGCTAGAATATTGGTAATACACTTATTTTCTTTGTTTATGATCCTGGAGGGAAGCAAGATGTTTGAAGCGCTGAAGAAAAAGAGTTTGAAAATTTCACTTGTACTGACCGTCATCCTGGCCGCCATCGGTATCGGGCTTGCCGTTTATTTTGCCACGGGCGCCTGGTATGTGACAACAGGCTATGTCCCTTTTGTGGATCTGGACCTGGATGAGATTTCAGACCAGTGGGTGGCGTTGAACCTGGAGCAAAATTGGGGCGCCTTTGCGGATTATTCAGAGACAGACGGCAGCACTCACCGCACTAAGACCATAAGCATATATTATATCATACTTGCCGAGGATAACATTTCCCCGGATTTCCGTTATATGGCAGTGAAGGTTCCCGCAGCCTATGAAAACAAAATGAATCAGATGGCGCAGCATGGCGCCTACGGTGATCCTCTCTTCCTCTCCGGCCGGATCAGGAAAATGGACGATGACATCTACAGATATTTTAAGGAATATATGATGGACGGCGGTATCACGGAGGAAGAGTTTGAGCAATATACCCTGCCCTACTACATTGAGGTGTACGCCGATGAAATATATCAGAATGTACTTACCATGGCAGCCTTTCTGCTCGGTGTGCTGCTGATTGCACTGGCTGCCCTGCGTCTGGTGAAGGCTCTGAGCGGAAGTTATCTTAAGAAGCTTAAGGCTGATATCGCCTCCATCGGCATCAGCGAATATTCCGTGGAATCAGACTGGAACAGGGCTGTTGAGATCTGCAAAGGAATAAAGGTGGGATATTACTTTACCTATTACATGGAGGGCAGCAAGCCCCGGGCAATCCCTAACACGAAAGTTTTATGGGCTTATCAGAATACTACCACCCACCGCACCAATGGCATCAAGACGGGAACGACATACAGCGTCATGATCTGGATAGACGGCTGGAAACGCGCCGCCACTCTCAGTATGCCCAATGAAACCACCGCACAGGAAATATTGAGACGTTTCAGCGCACAATTCCCCTGGGTTGTAGTAGGATATTCTGACGAACTGCGGCAGATGTACACCAAGAACCGCGCCCAGTTCATGCAGCTGCGCTATAACACCGTAGACCACAGTTCTGTGGCATCCGGATTTGTGAACTTCTAGGAAAATACGGCGCAATGAAAATTGTACAGGAGGATTTACAACGCCTGCGTGAATTACGGCCTATCGACGATGATTTTATGCGCTGCATGTTCAAAGATAACATTCCACTGGCAGAACTTGTTTTACGCATTATCACGGATAGGCAGGATTTGACTATCACCGGCTGCGAAACACAAAAGGATATGAAAAGGCTGGCCGGAGCACGCTCTACCTGTCTGGACGCATATGGAACGGATTCCGTCGGAAAAAGATATGATCTTGAACTCCAAAGGCAGGAAAAGGGGCAGGCCTGCACCGGGCAAGATATCACTCCAGCGTGTTGGATAAAAGGAGATGCAGGCCTTATGATTCCATATTATGCCATAGCTTCCTGAGCGTCCCCTGGAACTGCTCCAGCTCACTTTTCGGAATATCCCCATGCAGTTTTAGCATAAACTGATACAATTTTTTTACTAAATGTTCGCAGGCTGCGATCCCTTCTTCCGTCACTGTAAGGATGTTTCTCCGCGCATCATCGTCTGATACTGTCCGCCGGATAGACCCTCTGGTTTCCATTGTGCGAAGCATCTGATTGGCTGTGGAACGCTTAATGGAGAAAAGCTGCTCCATATCTTTCTGATAGATCTCTTTTCCCACATTTTGCGTCAAAGGCTGTAAAATCCAGCACTGGTGAATGGTAAGATTCTCGGTTTCCATTGTTGTTTGCTTTAATCTGTTATAAATCAGATTTGACAAAACACGAACTTCCAGTCCTAAATTTTCAATCATCCCCTTTGCCCCTCTTCCTTATTTCACCATTACCCTTTTTGATAAGGCATTTCATATGATGCCATCCATACAATACCCACGAGAGCAACATCATGGCAAAACATATTGCAATTATCATATTGGAAACTGCCGCCGGGATATTGAACCATACCAAATGTACAAAAATCATGATATAAAGCAGTGCTGTTGTTACTTTGCCATGCCAGACCGCCCCTGTCACAGCACCGGATTTTCTGATAACCAAAAGAGAAGTAATCCCAATTGAAATTTCCTTTATGCCAAGGAGCACCAGTGGAAAACACATCATTGGGAAACGGGTTACAAGACAGATCAGCATTGCTGCCTGCGTTAATTTATCCGCTATCGGATCCAGCATCTTCCCCAGATTACTTATCATGTGAAACCGTCTGGCGATAAAGCCGTCTGCTATATCCGTCAAGCCGGATACAAACAGCAAACCTGCCGTCAGCAAATATTTGCCTCTGATACAATACGCCCATACGAATACAGGAATTAGAAGGATTCGAAACATGGACAGAAGATTCGGAATCGTAATAATTTTATTTTCTGTTTTTTCATCCAAACGCATATTGATACACCCCGCAGTCTCATTTATATTATGAGTGTTTTCTTAATATTTTTTCTCCGCATCTCATCCAGTTTTTCGTATAATTCAATTTCTTCCTGGGAAAAGCCCTCATATTGAATCTGCCCTAAATCACATAATACAAACTCAATTTCCGACAGAATATTTTCTGCTTCCTGTGCCACCACATATTCCTTCACATTTTCATTTTTATCGTTCTCCTGCTGCTTATCTTTTATCCCCCTTATCGCCCTGTCTCTCTGCTTTTCCTTTTCTGAAATCAGGTCTTTGTTCAGAAGCCTCTGGATACTCCCGGATAGTTGCCTTCCTGAAATACCCAATACACCCGCCATATCCTTTTTTGTGCATTTATCATGAGGCTGACTCAAATAATACAGTATCTTTACATCAACTGTTGTCAGGTCATTCCTGATCACAACAATGTGAAACAACTTTTGCAGGGAAAAGAGGTATTGAAATTGTAATGGAAATCGTTGCAGAAACAAAAGGACGATAAATTGTCCTTATATATACATACACATATTATTTGTCATAATATGTGTATGTATACTGATTCAGATATGAATTATAACTCCATAAAAGTCGTATCATAAGCGGCGATCGTAACCGTCCTGTCTCCCTTGTCCGTGGGAATGGTGGTTGTCTGTTCGGTGTCGCTGTTGTTGATGATCACCAGCTTTTTGCTTTCCGGATAATATGCACATTCCGTATAAAGGTTGTCGGTCATATAAAGACCGCTCATCCCTTCGCCGCCGGCGTAACGGATCATCTGGTACAGCATACGGGTGTTTTCCAGATCCTGCTGGAAGGAAGCCAGATAAATCCCTTTACCCTTCCCGAAACTGTTGACCGTCACAAGAGGGTTGTTCCCGTCAGCCAGCAATACCTTCGCCCTGCCGTCCGTGAGATACAGATGCTCCTTCGGCTCCACGGTAGCTCCCTCAGGCAGAAGTTCCTCCGTGTCCTCCGCCTCAAAACTCCATTTGCCGTGGCAGACCCTTGCTCCGGTATCCTCGTCAATCCCCAGCACATGGGCCATACGGAAGGTATAGTCATATCCTTCCACTGCGGAAGGCTCGTTGACGCCCATAAAGGTTCCGCCTTCGTACACCCATTTCGTCAGCGCCGTGACCACCTCGTCATCTTTCCAATTGTCACCGCCGCTCCAGGCGCTTCCCGCATAACCGGCATTGATCACCACATCAACATCCGCCAGCGCGCCTTTCCTCACATCCTCGAAGGAGATGAACTTCACGTCCACAGGCAGGCCGGAAAGAGCCTCATTAATGTGGATCAGGTCATGCATGTAAGTCTCATGGAAATGCCCCGATAACGTCCAGGAGCGGAGCGCCCCCCAGCTGTGGAGCACGGCCACCCTGGTCTGAATGGTATAAGGCTTACCCGCGTCATGGAAGCTGCGGATCAGCCGGAACTCATCAGACACCTTTTCAATGTAATCACAGAAATCAGGGAAATTCTCCACCAGATGCAGATATCCTCCCAGACCGATCCTGTCGATCTTTGCCCGCAGCAGGGCACGTCTTACACTGTTCCAGTACTTCTTGGCATCCAGTGTGGGATCGCCGCCCTCCACAAAAGTAGGCGCCCCACCCAATCCCACAGGAAACAGATAGGGATGGAGACGAAGCTCATGGGTGGGCACATCCACGCCGGCACAGAGCCTTGCCTCGTAGCCGGAAAAAACACATTTGATCAGGCCGTCAAAACCAAATTCCTGGAACCTGCCGTTGTACGGCTCCACCCCTACCCAGCTGAGATCGGAAGAGCACACGTCTGAACTCCAGTCACAGTT
>CANDMD010000119.1 GCA_947385725.1 uncultured Lachnospiraceae bacterium
AGATCATGTCCATGAGCAGGAAGCTTCAATATCAGCTTCTGGCGGAGAATGGCAGTCTCGGAAAACTGCCCTTTATCGGTGTGGACAGGCTGGAGACGGAGAAGGCGAGAGTAGTGTTCCAGGGTGCGGAGGGCGCTTATTCCCAGGCGGCGATGACCCGGTATTTCGGAGAGGAGATCGACAGCTTCCATGTGGATACCTTCCGGGATGCCATGAGCGCCATCGACGAGGGCAGCGCTGATTTCGCAGTGCTTCCCATAGAAAATTCCACTGCGGGGATTGTAAATGAGATTTACGATCTGCTGCAGGAATATGAAAATTATATCGTGGGGGAACAGATCATCCGTATCGAGCACTGTCTGCTGGGCATTCCCGGCACAAAGCTGTCCGAGATCAGGACGGTATATTCCCACCCCCAGTCCCTGATGCAGAGTTCCCGATTCCTCGCCGGCTATGACTGGCAGCAGATCAGTATGCAGAACAATGCCTTCGCGGCAAAGAAGGTGGCGGAGGAACAGCAGAAGGATCAGGCTGCCATTGCCAGCGAGTATGCGGGACAGGTATACGGCCTGGAGGTGCTCCGGAAGGGGGTGAACCACTCCGGCACCAACTCCACCAGGTTTATCATAGTGACGAACCAGAAGATTTTCCGGAAGGATGCCGGAAAGGTCAGCATCTGTTTCGAGGTGCCCCATGAAAGCGGATCCCTGTACCATATGCTGTCCCACTTCATCTATAATAACCTGAACATGACCAAGATCGAGAGCCGTCCCATCGAAGGACGCAACTGGGAATACCGGTTTTTCGTTGATTTTGAGGGGAACCTGGCGGACAGCGCCGTGAAGAACGCTCTCAGGGGACTGCGGGAGGAAGCGCGCAATATGAAGGTTTTGGGAAATTATTAGAAAGGATTGGGCAGCGATGGGAAATAAAACCTGCGCATCCGCGCTTTGTTCATTTGAGAACGGGCTGCTGATCCAACGCCCCGCCTGCATTGCCATAAATGGCATGCAGACAGGTTATTGGATTGCTGCCGCACAGGTGGAGAAATCCGGGAGGAGTAAAGGAAATGCGTCAAAAGGAACTGATTGTATATAGAAATATGGAGGAGGGTGAACTCCTCCAGGATATGGCTTGGCTGATGACAAATTACAATACGGCTCCCCGCCAGATATCGGATGTCCTATTCCGCCAGATCGGAGAAAAGACCAGACCCCGCGACTGCGGAGGGATGGCGGAGCTTTTTTACGACTGTATCCACCGCCTGATCGAGCTGGCCGGACGATACGGCTTTCACGGGAACCTCTGGCATTGCTACCTCACCAATCTGCTTGTGAACAATGAGAACAGCTACAGCTGCGGCTGCGAGATCAGGGGAGAGATTGAGGGCACCATCAATGAGGCTGCCCTGCACGATATTGTGATCTTCAAGGAGTTCTTCGACTATGATTTCACGGATATGGTCCGGACACTGGAAGTGCCCGAGTTTTCCCTGATACAGCATTACGCCAGCAGCAGCCGGGAGAGCAAGGTTTATAATACCAGGATCTGTGCCCGCATCTGTGAACTGGCGGAAAAATTCTGCCGGGATCACACGCCGGAGGAGATGAAGAAGACGCTGGCGGAATTTTACAAAGAGTATGGTGTGGGGAAATTCGGGCTGCACAAATCCTTCCGTGTGTCCCGTGACGATGCAGGGACCCGCATTGATCCCATTCTAAACATAACACATGTAACGCTTGATGAACTGGTTGGTTACGAGATCCCCAAGAAAAAGCTGACGGACAACACGGACGCTTTTGTGGCGGGCAGAAAGGCGAACAACTGCCTGCTTTTCGGCGACGCGGGAACGGGGAAATCCTCCTGTATCAAGGCCATCGCCAATGAATATTACGGAAGGGGGCTTCGCATCATAGAAATATACAAGCACCAGTTCCAGGATCTCAATGATGTGATCAGCCAGATCAAGAACCGCAATTACAAATTTATCATCTACATGGATGACCTGAGTTTTGAGGATTTTGAGATTGAATACAAATACCTTAAGGCAGTGATAGAGGGCGGACTGGAGAAAAAGCCTGAAAACGTGCTGATCTATGCCACCTCCAACAGGCGCCATCTGATCCGTGAGAACTACAGTGACAGAGAGGAGATCAGGGAAGACATGCACACGGGCGACACGGTGCAGGAAAAGCTGTCCCTGGTATCCCGCTTCGGCGTTACGATCTATTTCGGCGCGCCGGACAAGAAGCAGTTCCAGAATATTGTGAAGGCGCTGGCGGAGCGTCATGGACTAGCCATGCCGGAGGAGGAGCTGCTGCTGGAGGCAAACCGGTGGGAACTGTCCCACGGAGGGCTCTCCGGCAGAACCGCACAGCAGTTCATAGATTATCTCACGGGCCGGGATGAAAATAGAAGATAAAAAGATGTGAACAGAAACAGAGGGTGAGGGTTATGTCAAAGAAAGATTTCAGCAATTCAAAGTATTACACTAACAGGGAGCTGAGCTGGATCCTGTTTGACCATCGGGTGTTGAACGAGGCCAGGGATAAGAGCATTCCCCTGTTTGAGCGCTTGAAGTTCCTGAGTATCACGGCTTCCAATCTGGATGAATTTTTTATGATCCGTGTGGCTTCCCTTAAGGATATGGCCGATCTGGGGTATGAGAAGCAGGACATTGCGGGGCTGACACCGGTGAAGCAGCTGGAACTGCTCAGCCAGGCGATCCATGAACTGGTGGAGCGCCAGTATTCCACCTACAATCGTTCCCTGGTGCCGAAGCTTGCCCAGAACGGGCTGCAGATTGTCCGCCAGCATGAGGAACTGACGAAGGAGGAGGCAATCTATATCGACCGCTATTTTGAAGAAAATGTCTATCCCGTGCTGACGCCCATGGCGGTGGATTCCTCCAGGCCTTTTCCGCTGATCCGCAACAAGACGCTGAACATTGGCGCTATGGTGCATAAAAAGAACAGTAAGGAAGAGCTGGAATTTGCCACGGTGCAGGTGCCCGGCGTGCTGGACCGTGTCGTGGAGCTTCCCACGGAGGGCAAGGCAAAGAGGATCATCCTGTTAGAGGAGATTATAGAACGGAATATTGACAAACTGTTTTTGAATTACGATATTATCTGCGCCCATCCTTTCCGTATCATGCGCAACGCCGACCTCACTATCGAGGAGGATGAGGCGGCTGACCTGCTCAAGGAGATAGAGAAACAGCTGAAGAAGCGGCAGTGGGGCGAAGCCATCCGTCTGGAGGTGGAGCACGGCTGCGACAGGCGGCTGCTGCACTTCCTGACAGAGGAGCTGCGCATGGAGGAGCAGAATATTTATGAGATCGACGGCCCCCTGGATCTGACTGTTTTAATGAAAATATACGGGCTGGACGGCTTTGAACATTTGAAGACTCCGAAATATACGCCCCAGGCGGTGCCTGAGCTGCCCGCAGGCTGCAATCTCTTTGAGGAGATCCGTAAGAAGGACATTCTGCTGCATCACCCCTACCAGACCTTTGAGCCGGTGGTGAACTTTATCCGCCAGGCGGCCAAGGATCCGGAGGTGCTGGCCATCAAGCAGACCCTGTACCGTGTCAGCGGCAATTCGCCCATAATCGCGGCATTGGCCCAGGCGGCGGAGAACGGCAAGCAGGTCACGGTGCTGGTGGAGTTAAAGGCGCGTTTTGACGAGGAGAATAATATCGTCTGGGCAAAGATGCTGGAAAAGGCGGGCTGTCATGTCATATACGGCCTGGTGGGCTTAAAGACCCACAGTAAGATCACCCTGGTGGTGCGCAGGGAAGAGGACGGTATCCGCAGATACGTGCATCTGGGAACGGGAAATTATAATGACGCCACGGCGAAGCTGTACACGGATATCGGACTGCTGACCTGCTCCGAGTCCATCGGGGAGGATGCCACGGCGGTCTTTAACATGTTGTCGGGCTATTCCGAGCCCCTGCTCTGGAATAAGCTTTCGCTTGCGCCGCTCTGGCTGAAAGACAGATTTTTAAATCTGATCCAGCGGGAGAGAGATTATGCGCTGGAAGGCAAAAGCGCACATATGATTGCCAAGATGAACTCCCTCTGCGACAGGGATATCATTGCGGCGCTGTACGAGGCGAGCTCCGCAGGGGTGAAGATCGAGCTGATCGTCAGGGGGATATGCAGCCTGAAAGTGGGCATCAAGGGCGTCAGTGAGAATATTACGGTTCGATCCATTGTGGGGAACTTTCTGGAGCACAGCAGGATCTTCTACTTTGAAAACGGAGGGGATTACGAGATCTACTGCGGCAGCGCGGACTGGATGCCCCGCAATCTGGAGCGCCGGGTGGAAATCCTGTTTCCCATTGACCGGTCGGAACTGAAAAATAAGCTGATGCACATCTTACAGTGCCAGCTGAAGGATAATGTGAAAGCCTCCGTGCTGCAGGAGGACGGCACTTACGCAAAGGTGGATAAGAGGGGCAAGTCATTATTCCAGTCCCAGGAGGTATTCTGCAGGGAGGCTATTGATGCGGCGAAGGCGGCGCTAAAGGAGAATCCGCTGGCGGCCAGGACGTTTATACCGGAAACACATCAGAAACAGTCATGATTGCAGGAGCAGCGCCTTTCTCACACAGAAGAATGCCAAGTGAATGAGCCCGCTTGGGGAGGGCATTCTTCTCATTGATTGTCTGTGCCGACTGCGTCGGCATGGCGGAAAGTTTGAAAGTAAACTTTCAAATATTGATTGGTATGCATGCTAAAGCATGCAAGGGGTGTAAGAATGCTAAAAGTTTTCTATGGACACAGGGCAAAATACGAGTTGACGGTGATTCACAAGGCAGCAATTCTTGTTTTGGCAGTCCTGGGTTTTTTCTTTTTATTTCATCAGGATGTATATCGGTTAAAGATAGAATATAATCCGGAAGAGATGTATGTTCCATTCCTGAAAGCGGGGGACTATGAGGTCAAGATCATGTACTGCGGGGCGTCAGAGGGGAATTATGCCGTTGCCTCTTCCGATCTGACGGCGGATTCCGAAAACTGTATGGGGGTGGAGTTTGCAAGAACAGAACTGAGGGCAGGAATCCGGGATGTGGCCGTACTGCGTGTCCATCTGGACCAGGGAACCTATGGTTTGCGGATCTGGTCAGAAAAGCCGGATCAATGCTTTGAGGAGATAACGCTTCAACGGGTGCAGCTGCTGGACAGGGATAACTATTTTCTGTTTGCGGTGTGCGTTATGTCTGCACTGGTTATTGCATTCCTGGGACGGTATATGCCGGCAGAAAAGTACCGGAATGCCTTCCTTCTCGCCGGTATAGGGTTGGCAGCCAGCGTTCCCATGTTTTCAGATTTTCTTTTGAAGGGACATGATCTGTTGTTTCATCTTTCCCGTATGGAAGGGCTGTATCAGGGACTTTGCAATGGGGAATTTCCGGTGAGGATCACTCCGACGCAGACAGAACTTTTCGGTAGCCTGACGGCTACCATGTATCCGCAGCTGTTCCTGTATCCTGCGGTTCTCCCGCGTTTCCTTGATGTATCTGTCATGCTTTGCTATAAGATGCTGGTGGTATGCATAAATATAGCTACGGCAGTTTTCGCCTTCTATGGCGTGCGGCGGGTCACCGCCTCGGAGAAGACGGCTTTTGTTGCCAGTATCCTGTATGAATTTTCCCTGTACCGTCTGACAAACATATACCTCAGGGCGGCGTTGGGGGAAGCCCTTGCCATGGCGTTGCTTCCTTTGGTCTTATGGGGAGCATATGAAGTGTTTTGGGGCAATTACAAAAAGAACTGGTATCTGCTGGCCCTGGGTATGACCTGTGTCCTGCAGTCCCATCTCTTGTCTGTGGTGATGGCAGCAGGCTTTTTACTGCTGGAGGCAGCGGTATGGCTGGTGAACGGGATACGTAAAAAGAAGGCCGGAGGAGAGCTCCTGGGACGCATTGGGGCGGGAATAGGTGCGACGATGGCGGTATGCCTGCTGAATGCAGGTTTTCTGATTCCCTTCCTCTCATTCCGCAAGGAAAAATTTCTGTGTTTTGCCCTGGACTACTGTGTTGCAGACTTTGAGACTTATTTCTCCCAGATGTTTTCCTTCTTTTCTCCCGCAACAGGGGTAGCCCTGGTAAAGGGCACTACAAAGGGAGAGATGCCGCTTACGGTGGGCGGTATTCTGGCAGTGGGTGCGATCCTGTTTCTGGCGGCGGCATTTCGGGAGAAGAAGCGTTCAAGGGCAGCTTCCGCAGGGATGCATTGTCTGGTTTATGGAGGAATATCAATGCTGCTGGCCTCCTGGGTATTTCCCTGGGATCGTCTCGGCAGGGTTGATTTTGTGCGAAAGCTGGCGATTCCTCTGCAATACTCATGGCGTTTCCTGGGAATCGCAAGTCTGTGCTTATGTGTGGTTTCTGCGGTGGGAGTGGTTCTGATTGTATCACAGAAAAACGGAAGAAACTGGATCCTGGGGATCTATATGGCAGTGGCTTTATGCAGTGCGTGGTTCTTTTTGGACAGTTTAACGCAGATGGATCCGGTCAATGATGAGATGGAACTGGAGGGAAATACAGATTATGACAATCTGTATCTGTATGATGTCAGGGAGCTGGCTGATCCGGTTGAGTTTGATCTGGAAATAGAGGAAAATTATATTAAGACGCTGTGCGGTACGCAGGTGCAGTATTCCGGATATCAAAAGAAAGGAACCGACATTAACGTCCATGTGGCCTTGAAAGGAAAAATGCAAAAAGATGAATATCTGATCTTCCCGTTATATTATTATCCGGGGTATGAGATTCTGGCGGACGGGCAGAAGGTGGAAGCCGTTCCCAAAGGCACACTGTTGGCCTGCCGGCTCCCGGAAGAAGCATATATCCAGGTGTCTTATAAGGGTATGGGCAGCTGGAGGATCGCGGAGGCGATATCCCTGATCGCAGCGCTGGGAATCGGGGGATACATTGTGTGGCAGAGAATGGCGGAAAGGAAGGAAAGGGATGAAAGGAAAGGGATGAAAGGCGGATGAGGATAATACTTGCTTCCGCATCTCCGAGAAGAAAGGAGCTGCTGGAACAGATCGGATTACCCTTTGAGGTGATGACCAGCCATGTGGAGGAACGGATCTCTTCTGCAAGGCCGGATAGGGTGGTGGAGGAGCTGTCCTGTCAAAAAGCGGAGGCTGTGGCGGAGGAATGGGATCTTTCTCGTTTAGCCTGTCCGGAGGGAGACAGGGAGAAAGGGCTTCTTGTCATCGGGGCGGATACGGTGGTGGCGCTGGATGGCGCTATCCTGGGAAAGCCTGTGGACAGGGAGGACGCTGTTACAATGTTGGAGCGTCTTCAGGGGCGGGAGCATGCGGTATATACCGGAGTTACCCTGCTTTACAGGGCGGCAGGCGCCCCGGGGTGGATAAGAAAATGCTTTCACGAGAGGTCCAGGGTGTACTTCTTTCCCATGACAAAGGCGGAGATCGCCGAGTATGTCAAAACCGGAGATCCCATGGATAAAGCGGGAGCCTATGGGATCCAGGGGCGCTGCGCCAGATATATCAGCGGCATCGAGGGCGATTATAACAATGTGGTAGGGCTCCCCGTGGGAAGGCTTTACCAAGAGATAAAGGAGCTATATCATGAAAAAGGCAGTGATTTTTGACCTGGATGGAACCCTGTCCGATTCCATTCACAGCATCAAGTATTGTGCGGATCGGGCAGTAGCGGCATTTGGCTTCGGTCCCTTCACGGAGCAGCAGTACAAATATTTTGTCGGAGACGGAGCAGCAAACCTGGTCAGGCGTGCGCTTGCAGCGGGGGGTGATGAGGAAGGAGTTCACTTCCAGGAGGCTTTCGCCAGATATAAGGAAATATTCCGGGAGAACTGTATGTATCAGGTGGTACCCTATGACGGGATCAGGGAACTTCTGGCCGCACTGAAAGAGAAAGGCGTGAAGATCGCGGTTCTTTCCAATAAACCTCATGCAGAAACGGTGAATGTGATCGAATCGCTTTTTGGAAAGGATTCTTTTGATGTCATTCAGGGACAGAAGGAGAATGTGGCCATAAAACCGAGTCCTGAAGGAGTGTTTCAGATTCTGGGACAGCTCGGACTGGAGGCGGAGGAGGTGCTGTATCTGGGGGACACTTCCACGGACATGAAGACAGGGAAAAGCGCCGGCGTCTTTACGCTGGGAGCCCTCTGGGGGTTCAGGGAACGGAAGGAACTGGAGGAGAATCATGCGGACGCGATCATCGCGCATCCGTGGGAGGTATTAAATTTTTTATAACAGCTTTCAGAAAAGGAGGTAAAAGTATGCGAGAATTTGATGATGCGGTTTTGGAGTGTTTTCTGGAGAATCAGCTTCAGCTTTTTCCTGAGGAAGTAGCCGAGACTTTGGAAGAAGCGGAAAGCTTTCTGGAGGAGTGCATGGCCGTTGTGGTGAACTCCGTTGATGAAGTCATCGAATACTTTGAGGAGGAAGGGATCGACACGGAAGGCGTTATGGATGATGCGATTCTGGAGGCTGATGAAGTGTTTGAGGTAGGTGACGGGCGGTATCTGATCGTAGAAGGATAAAAGTGTGAGAAAGGCGCAGGAGCAGCGCCGTTCTCACACAGAAGAATGCCAGGCGAATGAGTTCGCCTGGCATTCTTCTCATGGATTGTCTGTGCCGTGGTTATTCCTTTTGACGGCGCCGGAATATATCTCCCGCCAGATAGAAAATGACGCTCAGGCGGACAAGGGCAATGACCTGCTCCGGAAGCACGGAGAAACTCTGCTCCAGCTGCATCAGATAGGCGCAGTAGGTAAACAGGGTACAGAGCATTGTGGCCAATGCCGTCTTCACGTGCTTTGCTTCTTTCGCCATGATGACGAAGAGCAGCATTTCCGCCACATAGGCATATCTCTCGTGGACCAGGGGCAGACAGAAGCAAACAGTCAGGATGGAGAGGGCGGTTACCTTGCACAGTGTGAGGCTGTCCAGCTTCACTTTGCGGCAGTACAGCTGATAGAACAGTGCGATCAGTAGAAGAAATGTCAGCAGCAGGCCGTAGATGAAATAGCTGTCATACAATGTTTCCGACCAGGTTCCTATCAGGGTATAAAGATTCGGGTAATTCAATGTCAGAGTCCCGTAGTTGCGGTCAGCCTGTCCCAGGTAGATTTTGAACATGGTTTTCAGGCTGCGCCCGGCCAGGTACATGGGGATGCAGCTGATGGTATAGACAATGGGAACCCACAGCAGATGCACGGGCTTTAACACATTCCGCTTCTGTGTGATCCATAGAAGACACAGAATGGGAAGAAAGAATATCGCCTGTAATTTGAGAGAGAACGCTGCGGCGAACAGGAGGCAGATACCGTCCCCTGTCTGCCAGAAGCGTTTTTGGTTTTCCGCGGGAGGCTCTGTGCTCCAGAGCTTAGCTGTGCAGATGGCGAGCAGAGTCAGCAGGACCATGGAGCCATAGAGACTGTCGCACTGTCCCCAGGCCGCCGAATCAAGGATCGTCAGGGGATTCAACAGGATCACGGCGTACAGTGTCAGCCTCTTATGAAGTGCGGTAACGCCCAGCTGCCCGGACAATCTGACACTGGCAAGCGCCAGGATAAAGTCAAAGAGACAGGGCATTAATTTGATGATGACCACAGGTTCAAGGGGCAGTACTGACAGCAGGGTCAAAGGAGTGACATACAGCGGCGGATAGTCACCTATATTCTGTCCCAGAGCGCTCCATATACCGGAAGAACGCATATCGCTGATCCAGGATTCGAAGCAGAGATAATAGTCATTGCTCTTAAACGGGAAAAAAGAGATTCGAATCATAACAGCTGCTATCGTAACTGCCGCGAAGAATAAAATGTGGATCAGGGGGATACGGCGGATCCGTATGGCCAGAAATTTTCCCAGTGTGATATCCCTTGTCTGTTCCGTGCTTTTCTTGCGGGAGAAGACTACTGCGGCGGCACAGAGCAGAATCGCCGCAAGAACCGCAAGGAATACGGCCAGCCGTGCAGGCACGAGCACATCGTAGGTCAGGCGTATCGCTGCCGCACCGGCGGAAAATTCCTGGAGATGATCTGGCGTATCAGCGGGAAATTCCCGAAGGATTTCTGATATGGCAGAAGAACTGGCGGTCACGGCAGGACATCCGGTTACTTCGGGAATCTGCGCGGTCTGGGGCACAGAAAAGAGGGAAGGATTCCTGTTGGCCAGATAGTCTTCCGCAAAGATGCAAAGATCGTATTGTGCATTCGTATCCAGACGGCAGTTTACGGGAAAATCAAGATACCAGCCCTCCGGTACGCCATTCAGCGGGACAGTGCCGGTGTAGACAGGAGTGCCGGTTGCATGGTCGGACAGAATCACTGTGAGCGTTCCGGAGTCAGCTGTCATGGACGCGGGAACGCCTGACGTCAGGGAATCGGGGGTCAGGGGATCCGGCGCTTTCAGCGCGAGGGCAATGGAAGTAACCCTGCTGTGTGCAGGAGTGAAGCCCTGAATCAGGAGAGAGTCCTCACTCAGCGGGATGGCCTCTCCCAGCATATTCAGCGGGGAAGCGCTTTCCGTCCCTGTATAGAGAAAATTGCCGCCGAGCACGGCAAAGATCAGGAGGAGCAGAAGCAGACCGGTCCTGATCCAGAATAAAACCTTCTTCATGTAAGCAACTCCTTTAATGTCTCCAGTACGGAATAGGGAACAAACAGTTTGCCATAGCCGACAGCCAGATCAAGTCCCGGTTTGTTCCCACCGTGAAAATCAGAACCGCCGCTGACAGCAAGCCCGTAAGTCACGGCAAGCCTGCGGATCTGGCGCTCTTCGGCTGTATTATAGGTGCTGTAGATGGCCTCGATGGCCATGAGACCCGCACCTTTTAGGCGGGCAACCAGGGTTTCCAGCCGCTCATCGCTCATGCGGTACAGGATGGGGTGGGCCAGAACGGGAATGCCGCCGGCCTCCAGGATCAGCGAGACGGCCTGTTCCGGCGTCACCTTTTCCCTGGGCACATAACAGGGGCAATGATCCCCGATGTAGCGGTCAAAAGCCTCTTTCATGCTGTTTGTATAATTGTGATTTAACAAAAATCTTGCAAAGTGTGCCCTTGTGATGACCGCGCCGGGAAACTCCAGCAGAAGCGATTCGTAGCTGATGTCAATGCCGGCTGCCTGGAGCAGCGCGCACATTTTGCGGTTTCTGTTGATCCTGGAAGTAACAAAATCCTGCAGATACTTTTGAAAACGCTCGTTATGATAATCGATATACAGACCTACGATATGCACATCCCTGCCCTCATACTCGGTGGAGAATTCAATGCCGGGAATGACCTCGGGAACCGTTTGCGCCTGTTCCGGCGGAAGGGTTTCCCGAAGCTGCCTTGCACGGGAAACGGCCTCCTCCAGTCCGGCTACGGAGTCATGGTCGGTCAGGGCAAAGGCAGCCAGCCCCTTTTCCATAGCGTAATCCACCAGCTGAGCGGGAGAGAGGGTACCATCGGAACGGTTGGAATGTGTGTGCAGATCCACGGCTCTCGTTTCGCTCATGCTCAATCTTCGTCCTCTTCCTTGTTGGCGGTAAAGACGGTGCGTTTTCTTGCCATTTCATCGCTGGCAAGATATTCGTCATAGGTGGTGATCTTGTCGATCAGCTTTCCGTCCGGCAGGATCTCCATGATACGGTTTGCAGTGGTTTCCACAAACTGATGGTCATGACAGGAGAACAGCGCCACGCCCGGAAACTTGATCAGCCCGTTGTTCAGGGCGGTGATGGACTCCATGTCCAGATGGTTGGTGGGCTCGTCCAG
>CANDMD010000120.1 GCA_947385725.1 uncultured Lachnospiraceae bacterium
TTTCACCTGGATCCAATACAATATAAGAGGCAAAATAAAATACCTTTTCCAGCAGATCCAGGCGCAGCCTGTAACCGAGTCCCGCTGCCGCCGCTATATCAGTAAGCGTTTCCTGTAGATTGGAATAGGTTACCTGTTTTTCTATGTAGTCCTCTATTCCACACGGCTCCCCCAGTCTGATCCGTGGTATTTTCCGCTTTGGATCGTCCGGATCGGTAACCTGTTTTTTAACCAGTTCACGCATTACCGCCTCAGACGTCCCGGACAGGATCATCTTTTCCCACACAATCCTCCTGTTCAGGTAGATACCTGCCATATTTCCTTTAATCCTGATCTTTGTGCGTCCCTGCTTATCCAGCTTTATGTGCTTATAGCTGATTACTCCAGCCTGCATCTCGTCCTTCTTATAGATGATGTTCGTCCTCTGTAAAATACTGTTGTTCCTGTCTGTAAAGAGAAACTCTGCCTCAAACTTTCCCGGTTCAGCCAGCATATCCCGCCATATGATCGCCTCGTATCCTGACAGGACTCCCACCAGATTCAATTCTTTATCCAGAACATACATTTCCACAATCTATACCCCCGCATATTTGGTTGCATAAACAAATTTAACGGCAAGATAATCCTCCCCCTCTTCTGCGCCGTAACGAAGCACGTTGTCTCCGGGCGCCAGTTCCAGAAAATCACAGTTTCCACCTTCCAGATCTACACGTCCGATGTAATCCGTTGATACACCGTTCAGCCTGCTCGTGATCGTTTTTTCTTCTCCGGTTTCAACTGTGATTGTCTGACCGTTTACCATTCCGCAGTTTATCTGAATGCATTCGCGCGTGTAAATATTGATGACATACGGGTTCGTGACATTTCCCCTTGCCGTAAAGATGATCTCCATGCCTGTCCTGATCGCCGATCTGTTTGGTACGGACGCAATCTTTGATTTAGACTTCACACCAAAGATCACACCCTTCCCCCTGGGGATCACAAGCGGAAAATGAAACTGTCCTTTTGTCCCCGCCATCTCTACCATGGCATCCCTGTCACCCCGCCAGTAAGGTTCTGTCGCTCTCAGTTTCACCCGGTACTCCTGCAGCTTTGAGACCTTTGTCAGCGTAAATGCCGGTGTCTTCTCTGCATATGCCCTTATCGTTCTTGTCACACCTCCGTAATGATGTCTGACTTCCAATGCTGCTTTCGGCAGGAAAATATCCAAAAGCCGGTCCCGCAGATCCTGCATTTTCCATGTGCTTTCCGCATATATCTGTCCCTTAATCTCCATCGGCCTGTCATCTGTGTAAATATTTACCGGCGTCGATCCATCCTGGTCAAATCCCTGGGTTGTAACCACGTTGACATCCAGACTGTCAAAGCCTTTGATCTCCTCCACTGAAAAGGGCGTCTCTGTCAGCGCTAACGTCTCACCCGTCCTTGATATGATAATCCTCCTGTCTGTCACCATGCCATCGCCGCCTCTCTCTGTGACTCCTCAAACCGTCTCGCCAACTCTATGATGCTGTCTGTCTTTGAATGGATATGTATCGTCTGGTATATATTCCCTGTAACGGCCCTTTCTTCTGTCTGCCCATTTATATCACGCTTCTGTGCCGCACTTATATTGTCATCTACTGACAATTCCTGCGCAACCAGCCGGTCGATATCCCCGGTATGTTTCCGCCATCCTCCGGCATACCCTTCCACACTCATCTCCGCCAGATATTCAAACTTTTTCGACGGGGAATTGATATCCAGCTCTTTTTTCGCCGCATCATAGGCCGCCTTGGCCGCTTTTTTCGCCGTCTCTGCAAGACCCGGTATGCCGTCTTCGATTCCCGCCTTCATCCCGTCTATCACACTTGTACCGATGGCCTTGAATTTATCCGCAGACAGTGCCGACTTAGCTGTATTGTAGACTGCATTTGCTGCCGACTCCATAGCGTTCACCACGCTGGGACGTCCGCTGTCTATCCCCGACTGCAAGCCTGTCATTGTCCCTCTGCCAATTTCCTGAAACACTGTCGTTTTAAGAATTGTTCTGGCCTGATTCAGTGTTTCATCGGCGGCGGTACCCATCATCTTGACTGTATCCCCCTTATATGCTGAGATACCGTCCCTGATGCCCGACATGGTTATCCTGCCTATCTCCTGAAATGCCGGTGCGCCGAGAGCCGTCTTTGCCTTCTCCGTCAGCTGTTTCGCCACCGTTTCCATTTCTGCGACGACAAGGCTCTGGTTCTTACCCACGCCCTGCGCGTAGCCCTGCATGGTATTGTTCCCGATCTCTTCAAATACGGTAGACGGGCTGTGCACACCCAGCTGGCTCTTAAACCGCTCAGTAGCTTGTTTTGCCGTTTCTTCCATCTTTGAAGATACGAAACTGTTATCCAGTCCATTCACATAGCCCTGCATGGTGTCAGACGCGGCCTTCTTGGCTTCATCTGAAAGATTCATCGCCTTTATTGCTTCTGCCGTGTCCGCTGCCATCGCATTGATATTTTCCGTGTAAGAAAGTGCCATTTCGGCAGAACCTTCCGCCGCCCTGCTCTGCGCATCTATCAGATCAGGGTATGTCTGGTCTACAAGCACCCTCAGTTCCTCGTCTGACATATCTGCCAGACCCGCTATGTAAGCCGCTGCGTTCGTTGACCCGTCATCTACCGCCGCCACAAAGGCATTGAGTCCTTCGATATTTCTTCCGTTCAGGTTCGCAAGGTTTTCCGCGTAATTTGTCCAGTATTCCGTCTGGGACTCCAGAGCTGCTTTAATGTCCTCAGCAGAAGTCGCCACCACCGCATCCAGCTCATCCCATAAATTAAACTGGCCCTGTATGGATTTATACGCTGCGTCGTATTCCTCCAGATATGCCTGATTCAGCGTCTCCATCTGGGCAATCATTACATCTATTGCCCCGCACGCAGCCTGCGATACGCCGTCTGTCTCTCCCATCTTCGTATTGGCGGCATCAATGCCCTCTCTTAATGTTTCCTCTTCCTGTGCAAGATCCGCATCCGCCTGCCGCAGTTCGTCCACCGCTGCCTGTGCATCCCTACAGGACGCCTCCGCGTCCCTTACCGCGTTGTTCCATGTAAATATTCTGCTCTCTGCCTCGGCTTTAGCCTCCGCAAGCTGGTCCTCCGCTTCTGCCAGCGCATCCTGCGCTTCAGCCAGTCTGTCTGTTATCTGTGTTCGCTCGTCAAGCACCTCGTTGTACCGTGCAGCCATCTCCGATGCCAGGGACTCCTCCGCCGATGCCTCCACAAACTTTCTGACCGCCTCAGTAGACATATTGAGGGATTCCGTCGCCTCATCATAAGAAAGGCCAAGCTCCGGGAAATCCTCGTTCAGCTTTTCCACGATGTAGAACATCCGCTCCTGCTCTGAGGCTGTAAGTTCTGTCTTTTTTCGCAGTTCATCCAGTTCGTCCACCATTGGGCCGCCCGATCTGGCTATCTTCTCCAGCCCTCCCGCAAGCTCCTCGAAAGCCTGCTGCTCCTGGTGAATCGTTTCTGTAAGCGCTTCCGCCTCCTCCCGCATCTGCTTGGTTGCCGCCAGCATCTGCCCTTCGGCACTCGTTTCCTGCATATTCTGACGCAGTGTCACAAGCGCCGCCACCAACGCACCAATCGCCGCTACTGCCAGCATGACAGGATTAGAAAAGGCTGCCATCAATGCCGGAATCAGCGTTCCCGTCACCACCGAACTTGTTGCTACAGCGCCGATTGCCAGTGCCGCAAGGGCTGTGGTAATACCAACAATCGCTGCCGTTACAGCCGGGTTTTCCTCTACCAGTCCGTTTGCTGCCGTGAGTACGACTGTCAGGCCTTCCACAAGCATGCCAAGCACCGGCATCAAGTCCTCACCAATGCTGACTCTGAGGCCATCATATGCAGATTCAAGAAGTTGGATCTGTCCTGTAAAGGTATCCAGCTTGATATCCTGCATCTCTTTCGCGGCGCCATTGCAGCTGCGCAGGCCCTCCGCATAGGTCTCGAACGCCCCTGTTGATTCTCCCAGCACCGTCATAAGCTGGGCCTGCGCCGTCTTTCCGGCCACGGTATAGGACAAGTGGGACTTCTCCTCGTCCGTCAGCCTTCCCCAGATGCCTTTCATATCATCCAGAATTGCCGACAGTGCACGTACGCTGCCCGTGGTGTCGTACACCTGTATTCCGTACCCTTCCAGCATCGTCCGGCAGTCAGATACATCATTCCCCAATCTGGTCATAATTGAGGAGAGCGCTGTCCCGGATGAGCTTCCCTTGATTCCGGCATTTGCCATCACCATCAGCGCTGCCGTGGTATCCTCCAGCGAATAACCGAGCTGTGTGGATGTGGCGGCGCAGTATTTATAGGATTCCCCCAGCTGTTCCACGTTGGTGTTACTCTTTGACATGGCATAAGCAAGCTGATCTGCGAATCTGTTAGAATCCCCTGCCGTCAGGTTGAATGCCGTCAGGTTATCCGTGACGATATCGGAAGCGGTACCCAGATCCATCGTGGCCGCCGCCGCAAGTGCCATGATACCGTCCACACCTTCCAGCATCTCTTTGGAGTTCCAGCCTGCCAGCGCCATGTACTCCATTGCTTCCCCTGCCTGCGTCGCCGTAAAAGAGGTTGTCGCTCCCAGCGTCTTTGCCCTGTTTGACAGCTCTTCGAACTCGCTGCCTGTGGCTCCTGAAAGAGACTGCACCGTGGCCATCTGGTATTCAAACTCCGCAGCAGCATCGACACAGGACTTCATTCCCTCTGCCAGTTTTTTGACGCCTTCAAGCAATCCTAGAGCCGTAACAGCCTGATACATGTCCTCAAATGCCTTTGTCCCTGTATCTCCGGCCTCCTTTGCCTCTTTTCCCATCCCGTCGATGGAAGTGGCGCACCCGTCCGCTGACCTGGCCGCTTCGTCAAGATACTTCTCGTTCTTCTCGATCTCTGCATTCGTCTGGTTGAGCCTGATCTGGGCATTGTTTAACTGCTTTTCCCAGTTATTCGTTGCCCGCTGCGCAGAATCCAGATACGCCTCGTTTGTCTGGAGTTCACTGTTTAACTCCTTATTCTCCCGGAGAAGATCCCCGGCTGCTGACGCTGCGCCATCCGTCTCCTGCTCCAGTTTCGCCATGGCCGCCTTGGTTTCCGCGATCTCCTTCTCCAGTTCATTCTGCTCGTCCGCAGTATCTCCAGTAGCACTCTTTAGTTCCTTGAGCTTACTCTCTGCCTCTGCCAGTTTCTGCCTGTAATCATTCCACTGTGTGCCCGCGCCCTTTGTTTCGTCAGATAATTTTGAAAGCGCCTCCTCATTCTGAGAAAGCGCCTGCTTTAAGTTCTCGCTCTTTGACGCATACTCCTCCAATGCCGATTTTGCATTGCTGTACGCCTCTTTTAATGTCTTTACCTTCTCTGACTGAGATTCCTGCACCTCCGACAGTGCCTTTGCTTTTGCCCGTAAAGCCTCCATGGAGTTCTGCTGCCCGGCATACTCTGACTGTACCAGCTTCAGACGGGAATCCAAGGTTTTCAGCTCTGTATTGATGTTCCTTATGGCCTGCTTATACTGGGACTCTCCCTCGACAGCTAATTTTGTTGATATCGTTCTTGTCGCCATAAAGTTACCTCATCAGCGCTCATTCCTCTTTTCGAGCATCGCTTTCCCTGCCATAACCTTTGCTGCAAGCTCTGTCTTCCACTGATTGATCTCTTCCGTGATGAAATCAACCAGAGACATCAGATTTAAGATGTCTGCCTCCTCTTCTGCAAAAATTCTTTCAAAGGCACCCGCGCCGAGCACTGTGTCAATCGTCTCCCTTGACTTTTCCCTGACAGCGTCCATCATGGCCTCTTTAGAAATACTCTGGTCCCCGGACAGCTCCATCATCTTCTCCGAGCACTGCTTCATGGCTTCCGCAACTTTCTCCATATCCCTGCTTAAGTAGTAAATTTCTCCACAGATCTCTACTTTGCGCCCAAAGTTAAAACTGTTCATTCCTGATATCCTCTCTTTCTTTCGCTTTCCCTGTTACTCCTTAACTGCAGCAGATCATACAGCTCGCCCGGAGTCGTAAGAATCAGGATATCCTTACGGTCCATCCCCATCTTCAGTCCCACGTCAATATATTCAATCCGTTTTACGCCTACGGGCTTTCTGCGTTTTTTTCATTCTGAAATTCCATCAGTGTCACGTCGATATCCTCAGACGGCTCAACATGGTGTTCCGTCCCCAGCACGACCGCTGCGTATATGGCATTTTTCATTTTCAGCCAGTCCCCTACGTCCGCGATCCTGCTGATCGTTTCCTGCTCCGGCAGCTGTGTCTGCGGATAACCATAATATCCGCGTACCAGCTCTGCCTGCTGCGCCAGAATCAGAAAAACCCTGACCGTCGCCTCATAATGCTCCCTTCCTTTGCCGGATATGGCATCCAACGGATCCTCCTGATCCGGGAATGCCTCTGCGATCTCAAACATGGCCTGATTGTTATAAATAAGGTGACAGGTCCTCCCTGCCACCTCAGTTGTGATACACTTTTGCATCTACGCCGTCACCTCCGGCTCCTTGTCTTCTCCCCCTGCGTCTTCCCCGGGATTACCTCCCTGCCCGGGCCTCTCCGTCTCCGCCTTGTCATTCGGCCACGCCGCCGTCCCCGCAAAAAGCCCATCCAGATAATCAATCGCCGCCGCCTCACTGGTAAACCGCCTGTCGATCTTATATTCTCCCTTGTTGCACGCGAAGATGCGGAACTTGATTGCGTCGTATTCCAGTGTGACGCCGTCCTCCTTACTCTTGGAATTGGAACCCTCGATGGAACCCTGCACCTTCGGGTAGAAATTCACTTCAAAATACTTATTCTTCTTGGAATCCATCAGTGTCCTGCAGAATCCATATGCCCCAAGCATCTGGTTATCGTCAATTCTGTAGGCTCCCCCTTCGTCATCCCCCTGCGTTCCGAGAATCGCATGGGACAGCTCTGCCGGAATATAAACCGCTTTTACCGTCCCCTCCCCATTCGCAAACTCGGAAATAAATATTTTCTCCTGATTGTCCCCGTATGCCGAACCCGTCGCAAAATTCAGTGTCTCGTCAAACTCGTTCAGCCCGTCGAACGCCATGGCCTCCCCGTAAGTCGGCTTTACGGATTCGGTTCCCTCCGACACCATCGGCGCCCATTTTCCCCTCGCTGCTCCATACTTCATACTGTTTTCCTCCTATATGTTTTTAGATTTTAAAAAGTTATCATATACCTGTTCTGCTGCCGCTACTGCTTTCTCCGCGCTTGCCTCGTTTGCCGTGCGTATAAACGGCCGCGGCGGCTGTCCCTGCCTCCCGAACTCATTCACAAAGGCAATCTCCGTATTTGATGATGTAGTATTCTTCCGGCGCCTGCTGCCCTTCGGATAGACATACTGTGCTGCACCGTCCGCGCTCTTGTAGACCCTGCTGCCCACGGTTATGCTGTCCGCCATGTGTCCTCCTATATTCCGTCCGCTCTCATCGTATACGCCCATACTCTTCGCCGTCTTTCTCTGGGCCTCCTGCACGATCACGGCCTCCGCATTCAGCATTTCCCCAAGCAGTTCCCCGGTAGAATCCCCCAGCCCTGTCAGGTCTGCACAAAGATCCGCGATGCCGTTAGTCGATAATCTTGCCATCCTCACCACTCCATTCAATCGGAATCAGATAAGTAAACTCAAAGCAGTAATGCTGTTCTTCCGGCGCTTTTTTGCTTACCCGCTGCACCAGTATTTCATCCGGCCATTCCTCCGACAATGCAAAAAGCGCCAACTTGATTTTCTGCCTGGCTGCCAAGCTGTTCTCGCCCTTCGGACAGAAGTAATGCACCTGTATGAGATATTTCTCAAACACAGGTGCATTATCACCGAATATATCCGGCACCGTATTGTAATTAAAAAGAATCCTGCGCCGCGGACGTCCGTCCCCTTCCTCCTCATCCAGCTCCCAATAGCAGGCGGGCGCGATGTCCTGCAATGCCCCGATCAGACTTTCATTGATGGTCTGCATCCGTATCTACCTCCGTCATCCACTGCTCCACGGACTTTACCTCCTCGCAGTTTAACTCCGTCCAGTCCTCCACCCGGTATGCCCGCACGACCCTGTACCATGCGTCTTCCCATCTGATATACTTCTGTCTTCCATAGTCTATACTCCTGACCCTGCATGTAATCTCCATTGCAATGCCGGAGCGGAGCGCCTCGTAAAATTCCCTGCGTTTTGCTGACTGCACATCCGCAAAAACTTCTGTGATTCGGACATCCGCTTTGGGAAAGCCGTCTTTGTCCCGGCTGGTGGAAACAGACGCCAGCACGATCTCATCCTTATACATCATCCGAACCATCCTCCGTCTTTTCCGCAGGCTCCTGCGGTTGCACCGGTGCAACTTCCTTTTTTTCTTCCGGGTTCTGCAGACACCCGTACTCTCTCGACATGGACATGGAGTCCCGGAGCGCCTTATAACATTTCTCCCAGCGCTCCCTTGTACTCCCCTCACTGTCCTGTCCGAAATTCGCCTTGCAGTACTGGATGCAGGCCGCAGTAAACGAAGGATCACCTTCGTCTATTCTGGATACGCCTGCCATAGCCATATCCGCCCTGCAGGCCTCTATCAGTACCAATATTTCACTGTCCAGCGCTGTAGACCTGATCCGCAGCGCCTGTCTCACGGTGTCGATCAGCGCCATCCCTGCTCCTCCCGGCTTACGCCCTGACCTCGGCCGCTTCCGCCTTCAGCAGCGCAAACGCATTAAGCGTGACCGGCGCACCGTCGAGAATCGTATAGGCCGCATAGTCGGTGGTTCTCTCCTTCACATGATCCTCCGTCTGCATGCTGATCCCCTCATTCACATTTACGGTATACCCCCTGTTTGCATTGCCGATCAGGATTTCACCGTCCTTCATGGAACCGTCTTCCTTCACGGCAAGACCGGTGATATGTCCCACGCCGCCCGCGCCAGTACCGGCCATAAACAGGGGCCGTCCCATGCCGTCCACACAGGAAGCGATCTCGCCCCAGATGGTGTTGGAATTCGCATAAACAGCAAGTCCGGCCGTATAACCGCTCTTAATCTTCTTACGGGCTTCAGTGATGTTTTTCCATGCAAGGGCTCCCGTCTTATACTTCACTACCCTGGGCGCATCCTTTTCCGCCTCGATGGCTGTCACGATTCCCTTCGGCTCAGAGGGGTTGCCGGTAACCACCCCGGCGCCATGGGTTACGCCATAGCCGCAGGCCGCGCCCATTTTCTCCGCCATCCGCCGCTGGATATAGGGCAGGAACTCCGCGCGGGCCATCTTCTTTAACTTCCATGAAACCGTGATCGCCCTTGCCAGCTCACAGCCGTTTAAGGTGAGGGTGGTAAAGGTCTCTTTCCCGTCCTCAGTCACCGTCGCCTCCTCGTACCACTTCGCATCCGTGCTGGTATCACCGATCACCATTGTAAGGGTACCCGTTACATTCGTCTTGGCCACATCCGCATAAAACGGATACATGTCCTCCACTTCTTTCCAGATCCCTTTCGTCACCGTCTCAGGAATCACCTCTCCCGTATTGCCTGTGGTATGGGTGAATGCCTCGTTTACCATCCTGATGGTATCCGCCTCGGCCTGCGTGAGCTTACGGCCCTGCATCTTATTCACCCATGCGTTGAGGTAAGCCTCACTCCTGAAGTCCTCCACTTCCGGCTCCGTCATCTGACCGTCCTGCATCCCCGGTTCCCCGGTGCTGCCGAGTACGCTGTTGGCACGGCTTTTTGCGGCTCCGTTTAAAGCCGCCAGATTTGCCTGCTGTTTACAGCTCTCCTCATACCGCTGGTCTAAAGCCGTGATATCGTTCATCACCGCCTCAGCCTCTTCGGTCTTTCCCTCGTTGATCAGTGCCTGCGCCTTGTCAGACAGCTCCTGTCTCTGTCTCAGATACTCCTTATACTTCATTTTGCATTTTCCTCCTTGCCTTTAAATTTAAAAGTTTCAGCCTTGCCTCCGCTTTTGTTACCTTCTGTCTTTCTTCCCGCCTTCTGGCTTCCAGCATCCCTCTCGCAGTCTCCTTCTGTGCATCTGACAGGAGCGGCACAGCCCCAGCCGCCATCTGCACATTCTGTTTCTGCGGTTCCATGATCTGGTCCACCATCTTAAGCTCTACCGCTTTCTCTGCCGTGATCCAGGTCTCCTGCTCCATCATCTGCAGGAATTCCTGCCGGTCCCTGCCTGTCTTTGCCGTGTAGGCGCTGCTTATCGCCTCGTCCGCCGTCTTCAGCATCTCCGCCATATGCGCAAAGTCCGCATGGTTTCCACCTCCGTAGGATGATACACAGTGAATCATCAGAAGCGCGGTTGGGGCCATTTCACTCCATCCTGCCATGGCGATCACCGATGCGGCAGAACAGGCATGTCCCGTAATATGGATCTTCACATTTCCGTACTCCTGAAGGGCCGCATAGATTTCTGAGCCGGACGCGATCTCTCCGCCCGGCGAATTGATATAGACGTCCACGGTTTCGCCGCCTGCTGCCTCCAGCACAGCCCTCACATCTTTCGGTGACGTAGTCTCATATCCGAAATACTCATAAAACTCCTTGTCCTCGTTGGGGACAATGACTCCCCTCACATCAATCCTTGGCATGTCCCATCACCTCCTCCCCGTTTTCTTCCCCTTTTTCAATGGTTGCTATCAGTTCCCGCACCGTTTTACAAATCTCCGGATAATTTGTCCCGTCGATCCTGTCAAGCAGCACCCTTGCCATATCCACCACCTGCGTGTCCAGCCGGCGGATTGGCTCGTCCCCGCCTGGGAGCGGCGCCAGGTTTAAGGTTGCCCTCCACTCGTTGGGTGTCATGGCTCCACGGTCTACCATTGCCACCATGGCCAGCTTCGTATTAATGGAGGCACACTGTAGGTTTGCCGCCTCAAACTGGATGCGGTTCCCGCAGGACTGTTCCCTTCTGGTAAACAGCGCCCTTGTCCAGACCTGTGAAAACTGCAGCACCAACGGCTCCACTTCCGCCTCATAGTAGGAGTTCCATTCGTCCTCCGTGTATGATGAATTGATGATCTTGTCGTTGGTGTTGAAAAACGCCTTGACCCGGTCCATCTGCTGCTGTGATATCTGGAAGTTCGGCACATAATCCTGCGGTTTGATCTGCGTCGCCTCAAATTTGCTGTCTACGCCCGCCGCCCCGAATGTCTCCGTCTCAATATTCAGGTAATTGTCCACGAAATTCTTTACATGCTCCTTTAAGTCCTCCGGCCGCATGGAGCTTTGCGACTGCAGAAGCCACTTTACAATTCCGCTGTTTTTTATGGCCTTCCTGATCCCCCGGTCGATGGTTCCTATTGTGGTCATGACATCCTTGATCGGTTCGATCTGGCTGCTGCCAAAGATATCCCGATCGTAATAGTCCCTGCGTAGGTGCAATATGTCCGTATAGCGGAATGTGTTGTTCTTCCCGTTCATATACTGGAACTCTATGAACAGCTCACCATCCTTACTGTACTTTGCCTCCGCCGACACAGCGGGAATCGGGTATATCTCCTGCACATATCCGTTTTCATCCCGGATCAGCAGCGCAAACGCGTTTCCGTTGAGCGCAAGCTGGTTCGCCAGCTTCTCCTGTAGCATCTGCCCTGTCATATATGGATTTGGCTCAGATAAAAGGTACCTGATATAAGGCTCCGGGTTGACGCTGATGGTCTTTCCCTCTTTATTGGCCGTCTCCCGGATATGCTTACCTATGATCTTCCCGACCGCCTGCGTTTTTGG
>CANDMD010000121.1 GCA_947385725.1 uncultured Lachnospiraceae bacterium
CCACCCCCCAACAGAACACTCTTTCCCTACACGACGCTCTTCCGATCTCCTGCTCCCGGTCAGGTCAATACCCTCCTCCCGGAACCTGATCATCCGGTTGTTGGCGGTAAGGCTTTTCTCATATGGCCTGTCATAGTCAGGGGAGGAGGTATCCTCCACCTTGCTCCCGAGGGCCACGACCTCGCCGCCGTTGTCATAATAACAGAATACCTTGTCCTTCTCGTCCGGCATTGCATAGACGTCATTCCCCAGGAGGTTGGTATAGGGGATCCACCGGGTGTCTTCCTGCCCCCTGCCGAAGTCCACCTCGATATCCGTGCCGCATACCTGTGACACCTCCCCTGTCAGCACACTGGTAAAGGGAACTGCCGGCGCGTCAGACACAGTCCCGGTTCCACGGTGCGACCCATGGAACACTTCCCTGGGGGCAGGAACGGCGCCATCCACATAGGACAGGAGGACCTCATTGCGCAGCAGTCCCCTCCAGGAAGTGATCTCACTCCCGGTCACAATCTGCGGGACATCCTTTCCTTCCACAATGCAGCCGCTTCCCACTGTCAGGTCTTCCAGTGTCCCTCCCCTCTGCAGGAACTCATAGGCGGAGGCATCCTCCCGTGTATTCTGCTTCACGTCCCAGTACATGGAAATATCCTTTGCGCTGTATTCGTCCTCCAGTGTCAGGCTGCGGCTGGAGAATGGTACCGTGCCTATATGGAGCCGTATTCCGGCCGACTTGACATCGGTATATATCAGCATTCCGAACTGGTTGGCAATCCTCCGGAGGAACTGCCAGTCTGTCTCCTCCTGCTGCGACAGCATCTGCCCGATGGGAATGTCCCGTTCCAGTTCCAGGGACACGGCGTACCCCTCCAGTACGGTCCCAGCCACCCCCGCCAGGGTTTTCCCCTGAGACTGGAAGGTCCTGCTCCTCGGAACCCTGTCCGTCACATACGCATGGCTCCTGGCCTCCAGGCACATTTCCACATATTCATTTCCCCTGGCAAGTCCCACACCGGTACAGAGTCCGGCGAAGACCACCTCTTCCTGGGGTGTGAGGACGGTTACCGGCTGTCCCTCCATCCGTCCCGCAATATTTTCCTCCGCCCCGGGAAGGATCAGGCACAGGTGCATGGTTCCGTATTCATTTGCATGGTCCGTAATATGTAATTCCTTTATGGCAGTATAGGGTACCGGTATGTCCACCCTTATTCTTCCAAGCTCCAGCGCCTCTGTGTTTCCCATGTGCTTTTCCTCCGCATTTCCTGTATTTTCACACTACTTGAGTGCCATATCCACCGGCGCGTAATCCATGCCCCACATCCCCCGCCGGAGCATGCTTTCCGCCAGTTCCATGGATACCAGCACGATCGTTTCCAGGGTTCCGTCCACCATAAGAATAGACTTTCCCTGTATTTTCTCTGATTGGATCACCAGATGCCGAATCGTTCCGTTGGGATATTTTTCCGTCCTTTCGCTTACGCAGTCAACTTTCCCGATATTAGGACACCAGTATAGCAGGGATTCGGGGTCGTCAAAGTCTTCCGGGTAGCACCGGATGCCCTTGAACTGCATGCCGGGATTATATTTGGCCAGCAGACGTTTCAGCCGGTCAGATACCAGGAACGCCGGTTGATACAGGATGTCCGGCTTCTCCAGATCCGGGGAATTGGGAAAGTAGGACACGCTCATATCCGGGACACGTCGGAACTGACTTCCAGGCGCACCGTCCACATACACTGCCTTATCAATCTGACCGGGCAGGATTGGATTCGACATCTGCCGATCCTGCGGTATCATAAAGTATTTCATTTTCAGCCTTCTCCTCATAATCCTTTGTCTCATCAAATATCTGACAGTCCGCGAAAACGGCCTCATTCGTGGGCGTCTGTATCCAATGTACCGATTCCAGCAGGCTCCACCGAAAGGTACAGGCAGGATAGAATACCTTTGTCTCCCCCTGCTGATAGAGGCCTCCCAAGAAACGACAGTCCTCAAAAACTGTGTTTTTCACACGGCAGGACAGAATGGAACTTCCCCCGAACTCCACCTCCCGAAAATGACAGTCCTCAAAAATGCAATCAAAGAAACGGGTCGATCTGAACTGTGTTCCCTCAAATACAGTATGGCGGAAGGTACATTCTCGAAATACACAGTCATCCATGATCCAGTCCTGAAATGCTTTCTCCTCATAGATTCTGTTTTGAAATTTCCGGAAGCTCATTTCCCTGTCATCCCACAAAAAAGGATCTATTTCCTCACGGATCCGGAGCAGCGGGAACTGCCAGTCCATATATTCCCCGTATGACAGGGTGAACTCCTTCATCCGCTCTAATTCCTGCCACTCAGGATATGTTTCCAGCTTCCTGACCATATATTTTAAACAGACCGTCAAATACACCAGCACAAATGATATGGCTTTGGAATCATAAGACTTACGCTCAGGTTCCCTGACATATCTGCCCAGTGACTGCTGACGGATACTCTGTTCCAGGTTTTGACGGTATTGCTCCCAACAGGGAAATAACCATGATCCGTCCATCTCCCGAACCAGAATCGGATCCTCCAGAAAAGGAATATCACGGTATGCCTCCACAAGCAGTACAGGCTCTCCCACATACATGGCACTCCTCAGAAAGGAAATGCATATGTACTTTACCGATGCCTCTGGGTCGGGCTCCAGGGTTTCCAACAGCTTTCCGAGGAACTCATGCAGGGGTTCCACGAACTTCTCCATGACCAACTCCAGTTCTCCCTGAATCACTTTGTCCGTCTGCCTCAACATTTCCCCCACAGCAGCCTGAAAACAGTCCTTTTCAAAAATATCTTTAAAATCAGTCGATTCCATTCCCGGCTCTCCCTTATCCAATCCTATGCCAGTACAATTTCCTGGCCGGTAATATTGATGCCATCCTGCCGGACGTTAATATGCGCCTCCGCGGTCCCGAGGACCACTTCCTTCTCTGCAACGATCTTCAGTATTTTTCCGGCCGAAAGCGTGATATTCGCGCCGGATGTCACATTGATGTTCCGGCTGGAGACAATGTTAATGCCTTTTTCATCCGATAGATCAATGTATATTTCCTGATCCTTACAGGTAATGATCAGCCCTTCCTCTGTCATCAGGATTTCCTTTCCGTTGATCCCTCTCCAGGCTTTGTCCGTCGTCTTCTCCCTGACGTGCTTTGCCACCGCCCCTGCTGCAAACGCTTCTCCCTCGTCGCCAGAGGGGAAAAACACCCTGACCTCGTCCCCCTCCGCCGGCATACTGTACCATCCGCTGCCATCCTGGGAGGAATAAGCAGTCGCATAAGGAAACATCCAGTCCCCTCCATCGTCATATGACTCGCCAAGGGAAGAAAAATGTACCTGTACCTTGTCTTTCTCCACTTTCTTGACCTCACCCTTTATCATTCTCCCCGAGGCCTGCCGGTTAGCGATTTTCGGCACCTGAAATCCGGTAGGCGCCGAGATGCAGTAGCGGCACTCCAGTAATCCGTCCACCAGATCTGCCTGCACGGATCGGATGTAATACCCTTTTCCATTTAATTGCAGCTTTTGTCCCAGATAAGCATATTCGTAGGTAGAAATCTGCTGAATGGCGCCGCCGGTGTCTAATATCTCCTTTCCCGCTCCGACAAAAGCCGTATCCACACTGACAACCCCCTGTGCCGGAGGGATTCCTATATAGATCTGGGGTGTCTCCGACACAATGTTGATACAGGCCGGTGCGCCCAGCCGGGACGCCATCCGGACAATAAATTCCCAGTCCGTCTCATCACATTGAATAATAAAATTTCCCACCTGCTTATCCGACACAGTGATCTGTACCGTTCCCCGTTCCGCCAGCAGCTGGCTTATCAAGTCCTTGTAGGTCTGGGTCGTCTTCTGGAAGGTGCGGTTTTCCTTTCGTGTATCCAGCCTGCCGCTGGACGTGATGCCGTCAATGACCATAATGGCATAATCATTCTCCTTCTCCACCCGGACGGACTGGATGGCTCCATAAAACAGCCGCCGCTTTTGTCCCGCCGCAGTGGTGGTAATCTGTAGGGCAGAATGTTCATCCGCCCTTTTGAGCATCTGTTCCGCATCCCATTGCCACATGACTCCTTCCACATGGCAGGTTCCATGGGTGTTCACTGTGTGCTGGATAGAAAGATTTTTTATCTTCTGAAAGGACAAACCCTCTACGTTGATATTTTCAAAACTGATGGTCTCCATGCTTACTCCTCCCTGATCCGAAGTGATTTTACGATCTCATCCGCCAGCGGGGCCAGCCTTTTACTCAACTTCTGGTCAAAGGACAGGGAACCCATCAAGAGCCTTCCTTCCACAGAGGCAAAAAACATAGCCATATAAGTTACCCCGTCCAGAGCATTGGCAAGCAACTGGCAGATTGCAAGATTGCCCTCTTCTCTTTTCAGCTGATGTCTCCCAAGGAACTGTGTCTTAGGACCGACCCTGTCCAACACAGACTCCACATCCCTGGCTGCTTCAAAAAGCGTGTCCCTGCTGACCTGGTGTCCTGTCCAATTCATGGTCAGGGCAAAGTCCAGATAAGGATTGCAGTAGACATACTGGGGTTTGTCTTTCAGGAAAAATGCTCTCGCAATCTCTTCCTGCGTACGCGGAGTGAAATCTTCGGGCAGCCTCATGGTGATCCTGCCTTCCAGCAGTTCCATATCCGTAAACTTTACCGGCAGACGAAATATCTTTACCTCTTCGTCATAGATTGATTGTTTCAGTTCCTCCTCGATCACCTCGTCGGAATGGCTCTTTTTTTCAGTTTGCTTCATCTGCTCCCTGATCAAAAGTATCGCTTCGTCCGTATATACCATAATTCCTCTCATTCTGCTGCCGATCTGTCCGCAGCGCTTTTACTGTATTACTGGTTCTCACCTTTTGATATGGCGAGAGCCGCCATTCCCAAAAGGTCTTCCTCTCCAAGGGACTCCATAAATTCCTCAAACTGCATGGTCTGCTTCCCCTGTTCATATTCAGTGTCATAAAAGTCAAACGTCCCGTCTTCGTTTGGACGACAGGCCACATAGTGTATGTTTCCCCAGGTGGCATACATTATGATCCCTGCATCTGCCGCCCCGATACCGGAAGCGATATCCGTGACCTCATAACTCATCTGCATGTTATTACGGTAAAAATAATCCTTGAACCCACAGGTCGCCAGCCCATACGGAGTACTCAATAATCCATACGGCTCCATTTCCCGAATGGTGTCCGGAAGACTGACAGACAGTTCCGGTTCCAGGATCTGGTTTACATTATGAACAGCCAATGTCCCGGATCCTGCCTGCGACACATCAAAATGACTGATACGGTAGTCCTCCAGACTGCCCGGACGTATGAGCCTCCCGTTTTCAAGACCATGTTCATAAAATGATGGAATTACATTTAAATTGTAGGTATAATTGTTTTCTATTGTCTCCTGGGAAGGAATATACCTCCGCGGGATATACCATCCGTCCTGTATCATTTCCTCAATCCCATAAGACTCAATACCTGTTTTCGGATCTGCCGACTGGACAGCGGCAAGCAACAGATACATCTGGACATCTTTCACAGTCTGCTCACCCTCTTCCCCGGTGGAAGCAATCCTGTCCATGGCTGCTGCCACCAGCGCTTCCGTCTCCTTCCTGACAATGTTTCTTTTCTCAGCCTCCTCCGCCGCCTTCTCTGCCTCTTCCTCTGAATCGAACTCCTGCGGAATAGTCTCCACATCCTCCGTATCCTGTTTGACAAACTCGATTGTTCCGCCGTACCGGCAGGTGGCGCAGCTTCCCAGAAGCAGAGCCGGCGCTCCGTCAAGCCTGTGTTTTTCGTTGACATTTTCCCATACATATTCCACAACCGGCGTACAGTCAAGGCTGATGATCCCCAAATCTTCAGCTATATCCGCACTGTTCAGAAACAGCACCGTATATGCAGTCCGAAGGAATGTACGGTGAGGGTTATGCTCAGAATGGCATTTCCCAAAGTGAATGATATTTCCCCCCTCACCCCCTATATGATCATTTGCATTTAACAGAGGCTGCTGGTCTTCCCCCGCCACCACGCCATGGTCTGTCGGTATATTAATATAATTTTCCTTGGTTCCACAGGTACACCTGATTCTCATTAAACGTGTTGCATACTGCTTCTTCTCTTCATCGGTAAATTGCGTCTCTCTTTCCTCTTCTATTTTACTCAACGATAACCCTCCATTCTTTCCTCTGCTTTTTTTCCTCCGGCTGCCCGCCCCCGGCTGCTTTCTGTAATATCTTTACCATTTCCCTGTAAATATCATGATTACTGTGCCCGGGAAGTTCTTTCACGCCCTTCCTCCAAAGGTATGCTACCAGAGCCTCCCTGCCCACAGGTTGATCCTGTCCCAGGATCTGCATGCAGAAAAGGGCGTCAAAATCTGTTATGGAAGGAATCTTCAGCATTTCCCGGGCAAAACTTTTTGTGATGTCGGAGGACAGTGTGGACTGCCCCGCAGCAGCATAAGGTACATATACCCTGTTCAATGTATCATAGATAGTATCCCGGTCCTCAAAGTCCTGATATTCACAGCGAAGTCTCGCTCCCTCCTGCAAGGTAAAGCGGCACAGTTCCAGTTCTCCCCTCTGCCTTTTCTCCTGCCCGGAGAAAAACAGTTCCATTTCCCGGTAAATGAAATTGATATCCCGCATCTCGTCTGAAAACCTTAACTTCAGAATTGTAAGGTCATTGGCAGGATGGTACGCGATGCTCATAGGCTCTTTCACTAAGTACAACTTTTTTTCATAAAGCAGCACGCCCTGATTCAGGATAATAGTATCCCTGGTGGTGGTCAGTTCACAGCCCGCCAGGATCCCGTCCGCATAACCCCGATACTGGCATTCCGGAAGCAGAAATGTATGATCGGACAAAGCCTCCAGCATATTTCTCCTTAAGATGTGCGCATCCTGGAACAATGGAATAGCCTGTACTAACATATGACACCTCCTTTATCTGGTTCCATCGAAGAAATTCGTCATCCAATTATCCATCTCAAACAGGAAGAAATGGTCTTCCCCAAGCATCAGTCTCTCTTCCTTTCGAAGAACCGGGACCACTACAAATCCCCATCTCTCCTCGTCCGCCATGACAAAGAATTTCATTTCCCTGTTCACAATGGAATCCAGGTCATCCTGCAGGATATTCCCCCGGTATTTCTTCACAATGTCCTCCGCCTCCGCCTCCGAGAACCTGTCGGGGTTGACGGAATAATTGTATTTATACCGCTCGTTCCCGTTGGTATCCTTCAGGTAGAGCTGCAGGGTCAGATCCGCCATGTTCCTGGAAATGAACCCCCTGATATGGTGTCTGTCCAGACTCCGGATCAGTACCTTCTCCTCCCCCGTGTGGGTGACCGCAGTGATGATGTAAGGGAATGCCGCATGCTCGCTTTTCAGCCGGATATCCGCGTACCCGAACTTCCTGTCCCGGATGAATTTGATGGCGCCGTCCAGGCACATCAGCTTCAGGGCATAGCCGCCGGAATATTCCCGTTCCTTCTTGGAGGACTGGATGATCTTTCCCGGGATGAATTCCTTCAGCGCCTCCCGGAACAGCTCGATCTTGCAGGACTGTCCGGTCAGGCGCATGATGGAATACTCCTGCAGCTCCCCGTCCTCAAAGGAATGCTCGATGAACCTTTTCACGATCCCGTAGATATCCGCCTGCAGCAGTCGGTTCAGGATGTTGACGCTGAGGTACACGGTGGGAATATCCTTTAACAGCCGCAGCCCGTCCTGCTCCCTGACGGAAAGCTTGAACCGCTCCGCCGGCAGGCATCTGGTGGCCGTCTCCCGGATGGGAATGCTGGAGACGGCAATGCGGAGGATCTCCTCCTTCCCATAGAAGGCCTTCTTGACCTGCTCCGCCAGGTGGAACAGGTAGTAGAAATTATTTTTTACCGCATAGTATTCGCTGTTGCTCCTATGCTCGTATTCCCGGAATTTCGTGGGAATAATCTCCTCCGCCTTCCGGTATTCCTCATCCAGGATCCGGTAGACCTCCTGGACTCCCTCCCCGTCCACGCGGCGGAAGACATCATTTCCCATCTCCTCTATAATTTCCTCCGGCATGGGGCCGTCCGTTTCCCCGATCTGTCTCGCCAGCGCGATCTTCAATACCTCCATGATACAGTAGGTGAGGTTATTCCCCCCGAAATCCGTATCCCCGTTCTCATAGGCGGTGGCAATATTTACCTGGTAGGACACCCTCTGGTTATTGATGGAAAAGCGGCAGGAGGACAGATCCGTGGTACCGCCCCCGCAGTCTATGATCAGCGCCCTCAGTTCCTCATTGTTCCGGTATTTTCCCGCCCTGATCAGCTCCGATATGGAATTGTAGAGGACGGCAACGCCTTCATCCAGCATGTCCTCCTCCTCGATCTCGTAGTCCGGCAGGATCTCCTTATACAGATCCGCAAACAGCTTCTTCTGTTTCACCGGAGCCGAGATGTGCAAGCTCCCAAACCTGCACTTGAACCGCTGGGTGGCGCAGCCTATGACGTATTCCAGGAATGCCTTTATAATTTCCTTTCTCTTTACAAAGCAGCGGTGCCCGCTTCTGTCCACCAGTTCCTCTTCCCTGTCCGGGTCGTTGATCCAACGCTTAATGTCATAGAATACACAGAAGCCCTCGTCTATGTAACTCATCCGGAACAGCCTGTCGGCCCGGTAGCCGAACACGTACTGCACCTGGCCCTTGTCTATCCGGGTGATGCCCACCACAGAGGGCAGGACCGGGGTCTCTTCCTCTTCGTCCCCCTCGTCGCCCTTGAGGTAAGTGACATAATTCACATCATTTTCCCTCAGGGTCTCCCTCACCGGATCCCCGTCCAGTCTTTCCAGGTATCCGGAATCCAGGTATATACCGGCCGTGGTATTGGAGGTCCCGAAGTCGATTGCCAGCGGCATATTCATTTCCAGCAGTTCCCGCACCTGGAAATCCATGACAGGAACCATGTAGAAATTCAAATGCTCCGGCAGTGTGTCGTAGTCGGCGTGGTATAAACGGTATATCCACTCGGACTGGGCACGCTCCATGCAATACAGGCGATAGCTTTTCACGGCCGATTCCCTGCATGTGATTCCCGCCGCTTTCGTCAGGTACAGGCAGTCTGTCCGTCCGCCGTACTGCTTTACCTGGAAAATGGCGCAGACCTGGTCTCCGCTCACCAGCAGGGCGTTGGTGTTTACGATCTCCGGACGGTAGCCAATGGTGAAGTGGTCGAAGTAAGTCACCGCAACGCCGTTGTATGTGATAATCTTGGCACAGCCCTTGACCGGCTGGGACAGTCCGTGGATGGCAGCCGTCCTGAGCAGCTCCTCCAGCCTGTCTATTCCCGCATCATCCTGCGTGGTGATATAAAGATTGTTTTTCCTGCCCCGGAAACGCATGATCTGCCGGATCAGCTCCTCCTTGTCCAGTGGCGCCTGGATTCCGTTGATGATCTGTTCCTTCCAGCAGATGTCCCGCAGCTGGTAGGTGGTCATCAGCTCCAGCTCCTCCAGGGTATAATAATGGAGTTTTTCTTCTTTAATGCCTTTCTGGTTCAGCGTGTAGGTATATCTGTCCATGGTTTCCCTCATCCTTTATCTACTGCCTGTCCGTCAGTAATTGTAACAGTTCCGCTCATGCAACAATTCATGGCTGAACTGTTACTAATAGATGGCTATTTCATCTATTTTCATTGCCCCGTCCACCCCGATAATGCCAAAATGGTATTTCCAGAATACGCGCAGGCTGTAGCTGACCGGCAGGAACATATCCTGGACAAAGCGGAGCATTCTCCCATTTTTTTCCGTTTCATTTTCTTTCAGGTAAAGGAGCAGTTTCTTCCTGTCCGCCCGGACCTGGTAGAGTATGGCGTCCGGGAACAGCACCAGCACGCCCCTGCGGAAAGACATGAGGGAGGAGCCTGTCTCCATCTGTCCCAGCACAAGTGTCGCAAGGCGGTTGCGCTTTTCACTGGGAATCAGCTTAAAGTCCTCTGCCGCCTCCCGCCAGAAGCTTCCGTCCTCCAGCTCCTCCATCACCCTGCGGACGTAGATATCGCGCTTTGTCAGGCCACGTCTCAGATCGGTATAAAGGAGCATATGCAGCGCAGCATCCACCAGGTACCTGCCAAGCTCCGGATAATCCGCCCCATCCTCCGACAAAAGCTCCTGGAAAATATGCGGAAACCGGAACAGGAGATTCAGCTCGATCTCACTTTCCGGAACCTCCCTCTCGTTCAGGCAGGGAAACGCCTGTTCCGAAAAGGGGCTGTATTCCTTCGCCTGGCGGAAGAACATTTCATTTTCCGTTATGCCCTGGCTCTCCGCCCTGAGTGCGATATCCCATAAGAAATTCATATATGACCATGCCTTTCATTCTCTTTTCATGCTGCCCACGCACAGATACTCCGGAAAGAGCTTCTGTACCTGTGTCACCAGAAAACTCATAATATCCTCATTCAGGTAATTCTCCCTGTCAACAGGCGCAAAGAAAAGGGTCAGCACCTGTCTGGAATGTCCTATGCGGATCTCGTCCTGGATGAAACCGTCCATATTGTAATTGCTGCCCTCCCAATCCTTTGGAAGCGCTTCGCCTATCTCCATCCCCCGGAAGCGCACATACCCGTCATAGGGGAAGGATTCGATCAGGCGCGCCATCTCCGCCTTTGTCTTGATGCTCCTGCGGTACATTTCCGTGATGCTTCCCGAGAAGCTTTCCTTGTAACCGTTAGACAGTACGGGATAGGGATACCGAAACCCGTCCTTTCTTTGATTGACCTGGTACAGGCTCCAGTCACAGGGTCTGTCCACAGGGCATGTGATCAGCAGATCCCCCTTTACCCGCCGGATATTTGTGATCTCCACATCCGTATTCATGACCAGGTATTCACAGTCCGCGTTCAGACGGTGTGAGAAAATCTGGTGCTCATAATTGGTCTTGTCAATGCTGGGTTCCGGATAGGTACTGGTCTTTTCGTGGATTTTCCTTAAGTTCCACAGAGGGATCATCTCCGTTCTGACCCACTCCGAATATTCCTCAAAGTCAACGCGGATTTCCTCTATATCATCCTTTTCTGGCAGGCTTTCCGCGGAACACAGGTATACGTCCAGCAGCTTGGCCAGGTACGCCTCGCACACCGTCACCCAGGGCTGGTGATTCGCGGCAAATATGTAGTATAATTCCTTTACCATGTCCAGGTATTTTTCGTTTCGCTGCACCAGGAACGTTCCCCTGTACTCCCTGTTCCGGGTCCGGATCATCCCATGGAATTCCCTGTCCTCCTGAAGCATGCGGTATACATGGGAGGCGCTTGCCTCCAGAAATACGGTATACAGCCGCAGCTTCCTCTTTTCCGCCAGCGCTTCCCGCACCTCCTGGTAAGAGACTTCCGTCTTCCTGACATCCTCTTCCGCCATGGGGTACATAAATTCATCCGTGGCATCATAATGTTCCCTGTCCGTCATGGCCAGGTATATGGCGTAGCCGCCCTGTTCCGGTTTATCCTCGCTCAGTATTCTGTCTTCCAGCCTTCCATAGGACTCCTGATTGTACTGGTACAGCTTCAGGAGGACGTCCCCCACCACTTCCCTGTACAGCGCCCTGTCCTCCAGGCGGGAAATTTCCAGCATGCGCCGGTTGATATACTCTTGTTAATAACTTCATGAGCTGTCACAGATTTGACCGCGTTTGCTGTCGCAAACC
>CANDMD010000122.1 GCA_947385725.1 uncultured Lachnospiraceae bacterium
GAGTTCAGACGTGTGCTCTTCCGATCTAACGGCGCACTTTTTCGCTGATGCCGGATAATGCATTTCCAAATCTTTTCTGCAGTATTCCGAAATTGTGACCACATAGTCGGAAGCCTTGCAGGTATGGCGCCACATATACTTCAAAAACATCCGTCTGACTGCCGAAAAATATTGGGGATAATGAAGTGCCTGAAGATCATGGATCACGCTGACATAAGGGATTCCGCTGCCGAAGGTCGCGGGCATACTGTAGACCGGAATAAACATAACGTCAAATTCCTGCTTTTTTGCTGTTTTATCCAGATAAACATTTTCCCATAGAATGCGCTTTGGCTGACTGGCAGACTCCACCGGAAGCGTCAGACGCCTCATATTCGGATATTGGTCATAAATTTCGAAGCTTTCCCCGTTATCCTTTGACACCAGCAATATATATCTGTTGCTCTTATCGTACTCTCCAAACCCTTCTATCAGATTCCTGATATAGGATTCCGTGCCGCCGCAGCGTCCCGGGCGCACCCATAAAAGATCTATACCTATATTCATCTTTTCACCTTTTTCACTTCATGTGCATCCCAGCGCACATCACAATCTAAAGTCCTGGTAAGATACGATCCCATATCTGTGTATGGTCACCATGCCTTCATCGATCAACGCTTTCTCATACTTTCTGTCACTGATCTGCTTCAACACCCGGATGACAGGCTTGAACGGGTCGAGGATGGACGGTTTTTCCACCGTGACAGGCGGTGCAGGGGAGAAATCCTCCTGCGAGAGATATTTACGTATTGTTTTTGGGTCTGTGCCGGTCTCTTTTGCGATTTCGCAGATCCGGTATCCACAATTGCTCAAATCTTTGATATGATTGACCTGGGACATAGTGAGCATCTTCCTTTCCTCCTTTGAATAGATTGGTCTCTACCAAAGGATAAATGTATTGTGAGATTGTTTCAATATGTCCCGCCTTTTTTGGGGAATTTCCCTTGCTGTTTTCAGGGAATTCTCACGCTTTTTTTGGGTATTTTTAGTGTATCATATACAGCCCTGTGCGGGACGAACTGGATTATGTGCTCGACCTGCCGGACAGAAGCGACCGCGAAATCATTCTACAGGTTCTGGCGACATGGACTGAGTTACTGTAAACAGGCAAACATTCGCTCGAAAAACCACTTTGCCTGACAATACCAAACAGACGCACACGGCAAACCCTGTATACGGTTACCCTCACAAAATACCAGGGCCTTCTTCCCGCAAAACCACATCGCATACAGCCAGACGAACCTGCCAATACAATTACATGCTGTCCCCGGTTCCCGGTAAACCTTTCCAGTGTCTTCACCAACTTGGAAGTTAACCTCACACGGTTAATTTCCGTATCACCCAGGGATCAACTTTACACGGTTGACGCTTAAATCCAATATAACCTATATATACCCTGAGCAACCACTAACATTAACTTTGCGACGTTAGCCGTATGCGGTTAATTCTACGCGGTTAAGCATACTGGATTAACCCTTGTACACTTATTCAGCAAACATTTTATTCAATTCGACAAAACACCCTTCAAGGACATTAACTTTTGCTATATCATCTTCCTTATAGATTTCGTGGGGTTGAAAAGCGTCTCCGGCCAGAAGCATAACTCGAACAGTTTTGTTTTCCGGATCAACGATCCAGTACTCTCGCCCCCAGCTTTCCGGTATAAATTTAGCTTCACAAGCTGGTCATGCCGCTGTGTAGAGGGTGAGAGTACTTCAATCACCAAATCTGGCGCCCCCTTGCATCCATATTTATCCAACTTGTTCCTGTCACGTATCACCGAAATATCCGGTTCCACTAAAGTGTCCACATCCTCTGGTCTGTCTCCGTTCTGTTCAAACAGCCGAACGCCAAAGGGCGCAGAATAGACCCTGCACTGTTTTCCCTCTAAAAAGTTGGCTAGCTGCCGGGACAGTTCCATTGTGATCTCTTGATGGATCCGGGATGGCGTTGCCATCATAAATGCCTCGCCGCTGATGATTTCAATACGCTCGGTTTCTTCCCACGAAAGAATATCTGCAAATGTATACCGAGCCTTTTTTGCCGGTATATCCATGTGCCATTCCTCCTTCACTTTCTGTTGTTTGAAACATATTATCTCTATATGCACTTGACCCTACACTATACAGATCCATTCCCTGTCATGCATTATAACACGGCCATAATTTTGATTCAACTACCCTTGCAGCCGTAAAAAACAGTAATCCATGGCGTTCCCTCAAAAAGTCTGATACGCTCATATGGTGATGGTGTAACCGTGTACGGTTAATTGTGGGAATTGAAAGGAGATTGACCATGAATAGCGATTACATAAGGAATAACGATTACATAAGGAGTAACGATTATACAGACGCCATGAGGAGATTCAGAGAAGAACGCATACGGCAAGGCCTGACACAGCAACAGCTGTGCCGCCAGGCAAGAATGACACAAAGTGCTTTTAGCAAGGCCGAATCAGGGCTTCGACGTTTTTCCTTCCCTGAAACCGGAAAATTGTGTTCCGGCATAAATATCTTCTATGTCTTTACCGGCAATAAGGCTGATGCCCCCTGGGTATCACAGAAGCTGGCGTTATCCACCACGGAGGAGATCCTCTGCCATCTGTATATGGTACAAATCATCACCAATGCCTCATGGAACATAAACCGATCCAAATCCTTTTCCGGGGTATCGGACAACGCATCCTACGGGCGGATCCAGGAGCAGCTGAAATACCTCCGCTACTTCCCCGGGGGATCTGCATCCGGCCGGAACATCTTTTACAATGTGCGGAATTACTTCGGGCATACCCAGAAAAGGATGGCTGCCATTTTGAGGATGGACATCAAAAAACTGCGAGATCTGGAAAAAGGGCGCCGGCTTCCTGACAGTGAGGTCATCTGGGAAATGTATGACTGTTTCCATGTCTCCCCTGCCTTTATCCTGAAGGATGCCAACGCCCTGCGCGACGAACTGGATTATGTACTCGGCCTGCTGGAGGAGAACGACCGCGAAATCATACTACAGGTTCTGGAGACATGGACTAAATTGCTGTAAAGCAAACCGCTTAACCTAACAATACCAAACAGGCACACTCGGCAAACCTTGTATACGGTTACCCTCACAAAATCACCAGGGCATCGTTCCCACACCCCCTGCCCAAAGTGGAGATTTGAACCGGCAGATTGCCGCCGACAACAGCTTACTCAAAGGCAGGTAGAGATTATTTTCCAAGCAGATCGCTGTGCGGCCCAGTACGGGATAAGGTCAACACCAGCACATCATCGTCAATGCGGTAGATAAACAGCCAGTCGGGCAGCACATGGCACTCACGATGTCCGGCCCAGTTTCCGGACAGGGTGTGATCCCTGTTTTCTCCGGAAGGGGGATTCCCATGGCAAGGTCGGCGATCACGCCCTCCAACAGCTTAATGTCCAGCCCACGCTTCATTGCCATTTTGTAATCTTTCTTAAATTGTGTGTTTGACTTGACGGTATATTTTGCATTCCTCATGCTTTCAGGTCTGTAAACAGTTCGTCCAAATCGGTATACCCTTTTACTGCCGGATCTTTTGCAATCCTTTCTGCCTCCAGCATGTCGGCAATCGTTTCGCTGTTGGGCTGGTTGAGAGAAATTTCAAAAGGAATCCGCCCTTCACGGAGAGATTGGCGGACAAAAATATTGAATGCCGTTGTCAAGTTCATACCGAGTTCCCCAAACAATCCCCCGATTTCGTGTGAAAATCGGGGAAGCTGATAGATGTTAAGCCTGTATACTAGTACATCGAAATATAAGTTTCTAGCTATATGACGCAGAATGAATTTTCATATGCAAGGCGGAGGAAGGAGGCGATGCGGTGGCATCGTTGACTGACGACAACGCAGCGATGGCGCGAACAGCGAGTGCTGATTACTCAGGAATTAATGCAACGATGTACTAGAGAGAAGTGCTTCTTCTCACAGCAACATTTTCACCGCCTCAATCACTATACACTCTGCCAGATACCATCTGCTGTAGCCGTTAATCCGATAGCAGTATTGATATCTGTCCCTGATTCTCTTCCTGGCGGCCTTCCAACTCTTTTTATTGCTGGCCCCGCCCATCCGGAAATTAGCCAGTACCTTGTCCACCGTCACAATCCGTCTGTCCTGGCGTCTCATCTTCAGGTAAAAGCCGTAATCATCATGGATCCCTCTATTGAGAAAGGGGTTGGCCTTGTACACTTCCGCCCGTACAAAGGTCGTGGGATGGTTCCAGTCACGGGAAGTCTGAAACTTTCTCAGCCGCGCCTTTTTTACAAAGCTGTTTCCGTCCGGTTTATGAATCCTGATATTTGCAAACATCAGCTCGCAGCCCGTCTGTTCAAAGGTTTCTGCCACCGTCTCCAAGGTCTCCGGCTCATAGGTGTCCTCACTGTTCAGCAGACCGATCACATCTCCCTCCGCCAGACGTATCCCCTTGTTCATGGCGTCATAAATGCCTCCGTCCGGTTCGCTGATGACCCGGTAAACAATCCCCCTGGCTTCCAGCGCCTCCCGATATCCTTCTGCGATCTCCACCGTGCGGTCGCTGCTTTTTCCGTCAATAATCAGATATTCAATATCCTGATAAGTCTGTCCTAAAACAGACTCTATAGTCCTTCCGATCCCTTCTTCACTGTTATACGCTACCGTGACCACACTGATTTTCATCCTTATATTCTCCGCATATTGCAGGCATTGCCTGCGCTATTTCCTCCTACTGCCGCACCGCTTCTCAGGATATGCTTAGGAGCTGTTCATGAATTACTTGTGCATTTGACTTGTCTAAATCCGCACAAGTTATTTGCGGACAGTTCCTTATACCGGAGCACAGGATCTCCTGATACTTTCCTCCAGAGAACAGACCTGATATCCCGTGATCTCCCGGTTACTCAGTTCCTTGTCCACAGTCAGGGAGCCGAAAGCTTTATCAGCCAAGCCGCCAATTTTTCCCGGTGCCTTCGAAGCAAGTTTTACAAGAGGATTCAATCCCCTCCACAACCATATTTTCCGCCCCATGGTCCTTCCGATGAGCCTGACCATTTCATCCGTTCTCACATACTCCGCATTCTGCGGGAAAAAAATTCCGCCCATTCCTGTCTCCATCAGACGCCGCAGGAATTCCGCCAGGTTCTCCACATACAGCATACTCCGCTGATTGTCCAGGGCAGGAAATACCGGCGTCCTTGCCGCCAGCTTCACCAACAATGGGAAATTTCCCTTACTGCCTTTCCCATAAATCATGGGAGCCCTGACAACGGCGACATAAAAATCCTCCGTCTGTAGCTTCCTCAGCTGCTGCTCCGCCTGATATTTGCTGTTGCCGTAGAAATTTGCAGGAGCCGGCGGCGTATCTGCCGTAATATGTTTTTGCTTTCCCACAGGGGCGCTGTCACCATATATGATAACACTGCTCATATAAATAAACTGTTTTACGCCATCCGCCTTTGCCTTCCGCGCTACCTGCAGGGTCAGGTCACGATTGATCTGATAGTACAGCGCTTTTGTCCCCTCCGATACCTTTCCTACATCTGCATGTGCCAGACCTGCCATATGAAGGATCGAGTCATAACCGGAGAAGGATTCTTTCTCCCATTCGTTATCCCGCAGCGAAATGCGGTTCATCTCCCAAAACCCTTCCCCCTGCCCTGTCTGACGGTCAAGGATATATTGTTCCACCGCATTTCCAAGATAACTGTTTTTCCCGGTAATGAGAATTTTTTTCATCCTTTCCCTCCCTCCGCCGGATTCCGTAATTCATCCATTTCAATATTACCGATTGATCAGTTCTTTAACCACAACCACAGCAAGATACCGGACCAAAGCGCCGCGCTCGTCTGCAATTTTACTTTTCTGCATTATAATCTTTCATTATACCTTGAGTTATACCTTGCATTATAGTTCTGCATTATAACCCGAAAATTTTCAGGTAATTGTCATCCTGGATAATCCGCTCGCTGGGTCGGTCCGCATTCTCCAGCATCTTCTCCACCCGATCCGCCAGCGTCACGTCAATCAGTCTTTCCACATCCAGGCCCCGGAGTTCAAAAAACAGCAGCGGGTCTTCGTCAAAACGCGCACCTACCCCGTACAGAACTGCCGCCACATGCTTACACATAAGCGCCCAGTCAGGGCAGCTGCAGCTGAAGCCAATCTCCTTTGGCTCCGGAAACAGGCCGCCCTGCTGCAAAAAAGCTTCCCTGAGATCCTCGGGGAAATTTCCCTCCATCAATGCCTCCAGGTTCTGAATCTTATTTCCGCACAGGGCAATGATTTTCTGGCAGCGTTCCTCCGAAAGCGGACTGATTTTGATCTCTACCTTATAGGGAGTCTTTCTACGCCCCTGTACCCTGGCGCTGACCTTTCCCTTCTGTATCTGTAGATCGATCACCGCACCGGTTCTCACATATCGTTTCCCCCGGTCAAGCCTGCTCTCATAATCCGCATAGCGCTCCAGGTTTTCGCACCAGGCCTTTCCCCACCATTCCCTGGCAATGGTCCTCCCGGTTATAATGACCGGCGACAGGGTCTTTCCCTTTTTCTTTTCCTTTTGTACTGTATCTGCGGCATTTTTTCTGATTTTATCCTCTGATGGCTGTTCATAAACAGCGCCTTCCCAATAACGGCTCATATCGTCCTCCCTGCACCGTAAAAAATCTTCGCGAAGCGGCCTCTGACGCAGGCAATTAAATTTTCTTCTCACACTTTCCGCCATGCCGACGCAGTCGACCCAAACAATCCGTGAGAACAACGCTGTCCTTGCGTTTTTCAGTGTGAGATTTAGAATTTCTTAGGCGGCGTACTAAAGAGGTGAGCCATGCCCCCTCTTGACGCCTTAGAAATTCTTCTCACACTTATATGTCAAGCCGCAGTACCGAAAGCAGTTCTTCATTGCTGAGATCCGTGATCCAGTTTTCTCCGCTTCCCCCGATGACATTCTCTGCCAGTTCCTTCTTAAATTTCAGCATCTGGTCGATCTTTTCCTCGATGGTCTTTTCACAGACCAGCTTATGTACAAAGACATTCCGCTTCTGTCCGATGCGGAAAGCACGATCCGTCGCCTGATTTTCCACGGCCGGATTCCACCAACGGTCAAAATGAATCACATGATTGGCGCTTGTAAGATTTAATCCGGTTCCGCCCGCCTTGACGGACAGCACCATATAGGGAATATATTCCTCCCCGTTAAACGCTTCCACTATCTGGCTTCTCCTTTTCACCGGCGTTCCGCCATGGAGCACAAAGCCCTTCTTTTGAAAAATCGTCTCCAGAAATGCCGACAATGGCTCCGTCATCTCCTTAAACTGCGTAAAGACCAGGACGCGCTCCCGCTTCTCATAAATCGTGGCACAGATGGTTTTCAGCATCTCCCATTTTCCGCTTTCCTCCGGCGCAAATTGCTCCTGTCCCAGATACTGGTCCGGATGATTGCAGATCTGCTTCAGACGGGTCAGCGCCCCCAGGATCAGCCCGCACCTTTCAAAACCGTCCAGGGTTTCCAGCTTCTCCTCCAGTTCCGCCACCAGCTTGCGGTAAAGCACAATCTGCTTCTTGCTCAGGCTCACATAATCCACGGTCTCCACCTTGTCCGGCAGGTCGGTAATCACCCTTTTGTCCGTCTTTAGGCGCCGCAGCATAAAAGGGGAGATTGCAGATTTTAGGCGCGCGTATTCCTCCGGCTCCTTTGCCAGCTTTTTCGTGTATTCCTTAAACTCCCCAAAGCCGCCCAAGAGCCCCTTGTCAATAAAGTCATAAATGGACCAGAGGTTTGTCAGGTCGTTCTCAATGGGTGTTCCCGTCATGGCAAGCCGCATACGGGAGGGAATTTTCTTGATGGCATGGGTCTGCTTTGCCGACGGGTTCTTGATCGCCTGTGCCTCGTCCAGAATCAGACAGTCCCAGGTCTGCTCCGCAAACTCCTTTACTCTCACCGTCATTCCATAGGTAGTGATAAACAGGAACGACTCCTTTTCCTTTAACTCTTCCGCCAGCGCTGCCGCACCGCCGCCGTGAAGGATATGAACCGGCATGTCCGGAACAAATTTCTCCGCTTCCCGTTTCCAGTTGCCCAGCAGGGATGCCGGAACGATCAGGAGCACCCGCTTCCGCCCGCCCCCCTTCCGAAGCTTTTCCAAAAAACAAAGAACCTGAAGGGTTTTTCCCAGACCCATATCATCCGCCAGGCAGGCGCCAAAGCCCAGCTCATTCATATAATTCAGCCAGGTAAAGCCGTTTTTCTGGTAAGGCCTTAATTCTGCATGAACAGTGGCCGGAATCCTGACCTTGCGCATGGTCTCCGGCTTACGCAGCTTCTGCAAAAGTTCTGTAAGCCACTTTCCGTTGGAAATGATAACTCCCTCGTCCTCCGGCAGCGTATCCGCCGGCATTTGCCTTAATGCCTGCAGGAAGGTCATGCCTTCCCCTGGCTCGTCCATCTCCTTTAGCAGCTGCTCCAGCCTTCCGTGGTCTACTTCGATCCATTTCCCTTTTAAAAATGCCAGACCTTCCGTCTGCTTCAGGAGCAGCTCGACGTCTTCTCTGGTCAGCGGCGTTCCGTCCACCTCCAGATGGGGAGTCATGGATAAAACAGCGTCAAATCCCAGGAAAGACGGCTTCTCATCTCCCAGGGACACAGTCATGCTGACCATTGCCGCCCGCCTTTTCCACCAGTTGGGGATGCGGCACAGGATACCCGCCTCTTCAATCACGGGAATCTCTTTCAAGAACTGATAAGCTTCCTGGGACGTAAGCCTCAGTGGATGAAACATTTCCCCGCTCTCCACTGCCTCCCGGACAAAGCCGGATCCTTCCGCGGCTCTGTTGAGACAGGATAAAAGCTTTAACAGCTTTTCCCGTTCTCCCTGATACTCCACCAGCGCATACTGCAGGGGCATGTGGTTAATCTTACCTTCCTTATCCTTCGTCGCATAGGTTGCAAGAAAGGCAAAGGGAAATTCCTCTTCCTTACTGTTCTCCACCAGATGGAAAAAAATACGCTCCGGCACGCGCAGCTGCTGGCTCTGCTCCGCCAGATACATCGCCACTGTACCCGTGTAAGCCGCAATCTCCCTTTGAAAAATCGTATGTAGGCTGGAAAATGCATTGCAGATCCACTTTCCGCCCAGGTACTCGGCACCGATCACGAAGGGAACCGCCGCCTCCAGTCCGGCTACAGTGTCCCTATCCGCAAGTACCTCAGTCCTCTCCCTGGAAAGTTCCAGTTCCGGCAGCGATGTCAGGCACCTGAAATATGCTTCCGCCACCCTACACAGAAAGCGCATGGATATATCCGAATCCGGAGGACAGCCCTTCAGCCCCAGCAAATACCATGCGTATTCCTTATCCTTCTTAAATTCCTCCTGCCACACCTGCAAATCCCCGGAAAGCGTGTCGCCTTCCTCCAAATAAAAGTTCTTTTCCGTAAAAATAAATCTCATCTTTTTTGGTTTCCTCGTTTGCATCGGTATTATGCGATATTTATGTTTAGTATACTCTGATCCTGAACATTTCACAATCCTTTATTGGAGGAGTTTTTTTTACGGTTTTTTGTATCACTTTCGAATCCCTCACCCCATCCGCGCCGCCAGCGCCACGCTTGCCACCGTCCCCGCCAGGGTCGCCAGCAGTGCCCCCGTCAGGGTGTGGCGCGTCTTCGTCACCCTGGCCGCCAGGAAGTACACGCTCATGGTGTAGAAGACCGTCTCCCCTGATGTGTCAATAAAGGGAAACTTTTTATTTACCTAGTCATTTATTTTCCAATATCCTTTTCTATCAGAACCTATCCGGATGATCTTCCCCGATTCCCGTAACTTCTTTATGATACGGCTGATCTTTCTGGCGCTGAATCCGATTTTCTTACTTAATTTCTGTGCCGTAATGTCAGGTTCGCTTTCTAATGTTTGTAAAATTTTTATTTCATCGCCATTTTCATCGCCATTTTCATCGCCATTTTCATCGCCACTCCATTTATCAATAGGAACATTTCCCTTTCCTTCCGAAAACGGAAAGATCACTTTAATAAAATGTTCCGATATTTCAAAAATACTTTCATCATACGCTTTCAAAATGCGGCTCATCCCCGAGCCAAGCTGTTCCACCAGCCCTACATCCTTGAACACACGCATTAACTCCCGGTTTCTGGGCATACTGCTGCAGCTAAAAAAATCCTTACGGCTCTGCCCCTGGATCAAGCCGCCATAAGAAGTAAACTCCATCCTGTCACTGAAAATTTCAAATACCGGCGGTATTTCCCTTGAAAAATCATTATGGACAACGGCATTGATCAAAGCCTCCCTCATCGGAACCGGCTCTACCAGATTTTTTTCTATCCGCTTTGTACTGGTCACCTTGGCTTTTGTAACATTTTCAACTTTCATTTTTTCCAGGACATGATTGGTTGCCTTGATCAGCGAACAGTACCCGTATTCCTCATTTTCAATCAAATCTACCTTGTCTTTTCCTGCATATTTTGCCACCTTAATAGAAACGCCGTTTTCATCCGCCAACAGATAAGCAATATAGTTGTACCTTCCATCAGGAGTAAGTAGTTCAAGGCTATTGGCAAACTGCTTGTTGAATTCCAGCCCGCGCTCCTGATAATATATCTTAAGCTGTGCAAATGTAAGATCCTGTCTTGGTGAAGTTATATTTCGTAATGTGGTATGAATTCTTTTTGCATATAGTTCATCAATCAAAGAAGTCGGCATCGGCTGTGTCGACGTTCCAATCCTCATGTAACAACCGCCTGGCGCCATACCCTTGCTCTTAATATAATAGGGCTTCTCCAGTCTGTCTGCAATATATTGATGCGCTGCTTTTTCTATTGCCAAAGTTACTTTTTCTTTCACCTCTATAGCCAGATTATCTCTGGCCACATTGGGACATATCTCCTTGGCTGAGATATTAACTACACACTTGCCGCAGTCTGCTCCGACTATTCTTATGCCAGGGTCTATTCTTCCTCTATCCAAACTGATACCATGCCAGTATAGTTCGTTCAATTTTTCGTTTGCAGACCCCCACCAATTTTCAACGTATT
>CANDMD010000123.1 GCA_947385725.1 uncultured Lachnospiraceae bacterium
GAACGCCCATCGAGCCGTCGCAGAAAGTACCCCTGTCTCCCCTGCGCCGTCCCTTTAGCAAAAAAACCCGCCTGGCACGATCGGGACTGAATAGTTACTTCAGAACTGACCTGCAAATAAAAAACTTGCAAAAAAAATACGGATATGGTAAAATCTGAATGTTGCGAAAACTAGATGGTCCTCTGTTACGGAAGGTATTAAGAACATCCATTTTATGAAGGAGGCTCAATATGAGTGATATTATCAGGGAAATCGAAGCAGAGCAGTTAAAAGAGACAGTTGATGATTTTAATGTCGGCGATACCGTTAAGGTGTACGGTAAGATCAAGGAAGGTAACCGTGAGAGAGTCCAGGTCTTTGAAGGCGTTGTGCTGAAAAGGCAGGGCGGAAGCAACAGGGAGACCTTTACCGTGAGAAAGACTTCCAATGGTATCGGTGTTGAGAAGACATGGCCTTTGCATTCCCCCAATGTGGAAAAGATCGAAGTGGTGAGAAGAGGTAAGGTAAGGCGTGCGAAGCTGAATTACCTGAGAGACCGCGTGGGCAAAAAGGCAAAGGTAAAAGAACTGGTAAAATAACTGAGGCGCACTGGAACAGAAGATTACCTGAAAAATTACATGCAAAAGGACAATTACCTGTGTAGTTGTCCTTTTCTATTTTTATAATATGTGATATACTAATATAAATGTGTGACTGGAATCAGGAAGCGGAAGATGGCAAAAAACAAAGGGCTTAGTTTTTATAAGAAAAAGAAATCCATAAGCGCCGCTACGATCAAGGAAATTTTCAGCTGGATTTTTGGGATACTGGCGGCGGTATTTATCGCCGCTGTGTTGGCTTATTTCCTGGGCATGACTACCAATGTGGTAGGGGTATCCATGGAACCCACATTGTACAATGGGCAAAAGATATATATCAATCGTTTCCTCTATATATTGTCCTCGCCTCAGGCGGGGGATGTGGTGGTTTTCCTGCCGAACGGAAATGAAAACGCCCACTATTATGTCAAGCGTGTGGTGGCGGTGCCGGGAGACCGCCTGGTGGTGAAGGACGGCGTGCTTTTTGTCAACGGGCTGGAAAGCCCTTGGATCACGGATAAACTTGTGGAAGCCGGGATCGCGGAAAATGAGTTTACGCTGGAGAGCGGCGAATATTTCTGTATCGGAGACAATCCGGGCAACAGCGAGGACAGCCGTTCCGCTAACATCGGACCGGTGAAGGAAACGGATATTGTAGGGAAAGTCTGGTTCAGGGGGAAATGCCCCGAACTGGGAATGGGGTTTGTGAAATAATATGAATTATCAATGGTATCCCGGCCATATGACAAAGGCCCGGCGAATGATGCAGGAAAATATGAAGCTGATCGATCTGGTCATAGAACTGGTGGATGCGAGGGTTCCCATAAGCAGCCGCAATCCGGATATCGATGTGCTTGGACAGAATAAGGCACGGGTGGTGCTGCTCAATAAATCCGACCTGGCTGATCCGGGGCGCAACAGGCAGTGGGTCGGTCATCTGAAAGGACAGGGCGTCCATGTGCTGGAAATCAATTCCAAGACCGGCGCCGGTATCAAGGGGATTCAGGGTGTGGTGCAGGAGGCCTGCAGGGACAAGCTGGAACGTGACAGGAAGAGGGGAATCGTCAACAGACCTGTCCGGGCCATGGTGGTAGGCATACCCAATGTGGGAAAATCCACGTTCATCAATTCCTTTGCCGGAAAAGCCTGTACGAAGACGGGGAATAAGCCCGGGGTCACGAAGGGAAAGCAGTGGATCCGTCTGAACAGGAGCCTGGAACTGCTGGATACGCCGGGAATCCTGTGGCCCAAATTTGAAGACCAGCAGGTGGGAATGCATCTTGCCTTTATCGGTTCCATGAATGATGAGATCATTGTCATGGAAGAACTGGCGTGGGATCTGCTGGACTGCCTGGAAACGCTGTATCCCGGAGCGGTACCGGCCAGATACGGCCTGGAACATAAGGGGTCTCCCGCGGAAGTGCTGGAGGAGATCGCAAGGGTGCGGGGATGTATCCTGAAGGGCGAGAGCATTGATTTGAAGAAGGCGGCCTCTGTCCTGCTGGAAGATTTCAGAAGCGGCAGGCTAGGGCGAATCACCATAGAATATCCGGCGGAAGAGAGGGGGTGACAAAGTATGACAAAAGGTATGGAAGCAGGCATCGATAAAAGCATCAATAGCGGGGCGGCCAAAGGCAGGAAAAAGAGCAGGGGTCTGAACAGGGGCATGAGGGAAATGATCAGTACGCTGCTCTATCTGCTGATCGTGTTGTGCATTACCTATGTTGTGATCCACTATGTGGGACAGAGGACAGAGGTGTGGGGCGCCTCCATGGAATCCACCCTGAATGACGGGGATAATCTGATCGTGGACAAGATAACCTACCGTTTCAGGGATCCCCAGAGATTTGATATCATAGTGTTCCCCTTCCAGTATGAGGAGAATACCTACTATATCAAGAGAATCATCGGCCTGCCGGGAGAGACGGTACAGATCGGGCTGGACGGCACGATCTACATTGACGGCGAGGCACTGGAGGAAACTTATGGCAGGGAAGTCATAAAGCCCGAGAATGTAGGCATTGCCATTGAACCTGTGGTGCTGGAAGAGGATGAATATTTCGTCATGGGCGACAACCGGAATAACAGCAGCGACAGCAGGACGGAAGTGGTGGGGAATATTCACAGGGATGATATCATAGGAAGGGCCTGGATGCGCATCTGGCCGCTGTCCGAGATAGGCATTTTGAAACATCAGTAGAGAAATGGGGCATTCTTATGAAGAGCACAGGTGAGATCAGGGCGGAGTTACAGGCAGCTTCCATAGACGGGCTGCCTGAATTTATACATACTTACGAGAGCGATGAGCGGGCGGGCGTGCAAAAGCTGGTGGGTACGGCGGCGAAGCGAATGGCTTCCCTTGAGAAGGAGAGACAGCGCATAGAACAGTTGAGGGTCTATGAGAGACAGTATGAAGGATGCGGGTTGGTCTGCGGGATAGATGAAGTCGGAAGGGGCCCCCTGGCAGGGCTTGTGGTCGCAGGCGCGGTAATCCTGCCGAAAGATTGCAGGATCTTATATATAAATGATTCCAAGAAACTGTCCGAAAAAAAGAGAGAGGAACTCTACGAGGTCATTATGGAACAGGCGGTCGCCTGTGCGGTGGGGTATTCCACCCCGGAGAGGATCGATGAGATCAACATCCTACAGGCCACCTATGAGGCCATGCGGGAGGCCATAGGAAAGCTGCGCCCCCAGCCGGATATCCTGTTGAATGACGCGGTGAAGATCCCGGGGGTGGCGATCCGGCAGGTTCCGATCATCAAGGGGGACGCCAAGAGCATTTCCATCGGCGCCGCAAGCATTATCGCAAAGGTGACAAGGGACCGCCTTATGGCGGAATATGACAAGGTCTATCCGGAATATGATTTTGCGGGGAACAAGGGGTATGGAAGCGCGGCGCATATCGCCGCGGTAAAGAAATATGGCCCTACTCCCATACACCGCAGGAGTTTTATCAAAAACTTTTTAAATTAAAAGGACATAGTATGAAACTAACGGATATTTTTGCGGGAAGGACGAAAAATGAAGATATCGGCAGGCTGCAGACAACAGCGCCTCCATCATCAAATACGGCGGCTGTGAACCGGCAGATCAGGTCCCTGGTGCCCGGGCAGACGATCCAGGGGGAAATTGTGTCCCGGAACGGCGGGGAAGTCCAGATCAGGACACCGGATGATCTGGTTTTCAATGCCAGGGTGGATCAGAATATGAACATCGAGGTCGGGAAAAATATGACCTTCGAGGTGAAAAATAACGGAAGCGCCCTTACCCTAAGTCCCCTGTTCACCAATGTATCCACCGACATCAATGTGCTTAAGGCGCTGGATATGGCGGGAATTTCTGCAAATGAGACTTCTGTTGCCATGACAGAACAGATGATGAAGGCGGGACTTCCCGTGGACAGAAATGCCATCCAGCTGCTGTACAGGGAGGTGAATGCCTATCCTGACGCTGAAATATCGGATATCGTCAATCTCCATAAGCTGGGTCTGCCCGTGAACAGGGAAACCGTAAATCAGATGGCGGCTTACCGCAATCTGAATTATCAGCTGCTGCAGGGGATGGAGACTGTTATGGACGCCCTGCCCAATGTGATAGAAGAACTCACCGCAAAGGGGGATATGGCAGGCGCGGCGCGGCTCTATCAGGAATTGCTGCATATGGCCGGTGAGAACGGTATGGCGGAAGCCCTTCCCTCCGGGGAAGCAGCGGGGGAAACCGCGGGAAATGTGGCGGAAGGCAACGGGGGCGTTACACAGGGGACAATGTTGCAGAATCCTGGCGTCCAGGATCCCGATACACAGAATCCGGCTGCGCAGGGCATCAATGGGCAGGGGGCATTGGAAGGATCCAAGGCGCTGGAAATGGCGGTAAAGCTGTCCACGGATCCCAATGAAATAGAAACGACGGAAACCCTTCCCTTTGGGGAAGCGGGCGGGGCGCTAAAGGAAGGACAGGAGCAGGAGATCCCAAAGGAACTTCGGGCAGCGGTTGCCCGGGAACTGGGGCAGGCCCTGTCCCATCTGGAGCTGACTCCCCGGGAAAGCGCACAGCTGGCGCAGCAGATCAGGCAGTTTGCCGAGGGAAGCTCCGACGTGGGCAAGCTTTTTCAGGGGTTGCAGCAGATGCTGGGGAGGGCAGATGGGGAAAACCCGGGCGGAAAGGAAGCGTTACAGCTGCTGTTGTCCGGAAAAGGGCTCCGGACGCTGCTTGCGGATACCATAAAGAATGCCTGGACAGTCCGTCCCCAGGAAGTGGCTGATCCCCACAGGGTGGAAGACTTGTATCAGCGGCTGAACCGTCAGGTCAAGGGACTGACACAGGTTCTGGAGACTGTGGGACAGGGCGGCTCCGAGGCATGTAAGGCGGCGTCCAATCTGTCCCAGAATATTGATTTTTTACAGCAGGTCAATCAGATGTACACCTATGTGCAGCTTCCGCTCCGTATGCAGCAGGGAAATGCCCATGGAGACCTCTATGTCTATACCAATAAGAGGAATCTGGCGGGAAAGGATGGCACGGTCAGCGCGCTGCTGCACCTGGACATGGATCATCTGGGACCTGTGGATGTATATGTGGCAATGCAGAACAGCAAAGTGAGCACCAGGTTTTTTGTGGCGGATGACGAGATGCTGGATTTCCTGGGGGCGCATATGGATCTGCTCACGGACAGACTGCGGAAGCGCGGCTACGATTGCAGCATGTCCATGGAAATACGGGGAGAAAAGGCATCCGGTTCCACAAAAGGAGGCCTGGGGCCGCTTCTGGAACAGGAGAAGGGTGTGGCGCTGAGCCATTATGCATTTGACGTCCGCACCTGATGTGCCGACGAAGCAGGAGCGTGCCGGTACACTGGCGCGGGAAGCGAGATGTATGTCGATGGGGGTGGCAGCATGGCGGAAAAAGAGGAAAAACAGAAATTAAAGCAGGCCATAGCGCTGGAGTATGACCCGGAGGACGACGCCCCCAGAGTCATAGCAAGCGGACGCGGCGCACTGGCGGAGCGTATCATTGAGAAGGCCCAGGAGAGCAACGTGCCTGTCCACAGGGACGATAAACTGGCGGATACGCTGTCAAAGCTGGATATCGGCGATATGATCCCTCCGGAGCTGTATGAGGTGGTGGCGGAAATCCTTATATTTGTGGATTCCATGGATAAATTAAAGAGTAAAATCAAAAAGAGGTAATTGATTGAATAAAAGGGAGACAGGGGCAGATAAAGAGACGCTGGCGGCCGAATACCTTACCGCCCGCGGAATGTGTTTGAAAGAGCGCAATTTCCGCTGCCGGCAGGGGGAAATCGACATGATCGGCTTTCATGACGGTTATCTGGTGTTCGTGGAGGTAAAATATCGGCGCACGGGGGAGTTCGGCACCGCCCTGGAGGCGGTGGATGCCCGCAAGCAGCGCAGGATATGCAGGACGGCTGATTACTACAGGTACCTGCACCGGCTGGGGGAGGACCGTCCCGTGCGGTATGATGTGGTGGCAGTCCAGGGGACAGAGATCAGATGGATACAGAATGCTTTCCCCCATATTTATTCCCGCAGCTGAGGACACGGCATTATATTCTGATTTGAGACGCAGCGAAGCTGCAGCATGGAGGAGGGTATGTATCAGATCACACGCACAGGGAAGGCAGGGGAAGTCCTGAGACAGAATGGCATCAGACTGGAGAACGGGCAGGAGCTGGAGTATCTCACCTTTCCGTCCTTTGAGGAGTGCGGCATGGTGGAGCACCTGGTCACCACCCGCCTGGGCGGCGTCAGTACAGGGGAGCTTGCCACCATGAACCTCAGCTTTACGCGGGGGGACAGGGAGGAAAACGTACTGGAGAATTACCGCAGGATCGCCGGGGTGCTGGGATGCGGCGTGGAAGATATGGTGGCTTCCCACCAGACCCACACGGTAAATATCCATCGTGTCACGGCGGCGGACAGGGGAAAGGGTATCCTTAAGCCAAGGGACTATGAAAATATAGACGGGCTGATGACCGATGAAAGCGGGATCGCGCTGGCGACCTTTTACGCGGATTGTGTGCCACTGCTTTTTCTGGATCCGGTGCACAGAGCCATAGGGCTGGCTCATTCCGGCTGGAGGGGTACTGTGTGCCGCATGGGACAATGCATGACAGAGGCCATGGCGGAAGCCTTTGGCAGCAGGCCTTCGGAAATGATCGCGGCGATAGGACCGTCGATCTGCCGGGACTGCTATGAAGTGGGCGAAGAGGTTGCGGAACAGTTCTGGCAGGCTTTTGGCGGAAGGGAGCATTGCGGAAGGATCGTGGTGCAGGGAAAGGAAGCGGGAAAATACCAGCTTGACTTATGGCTTGCCAACAGACGGATCCTGGAGGAGGCGGGAATCTCCCGCGAACGCATATCCGTCACGGATATCTGCACCTGCCATAACAGCGGGTACCTGTTTTCCCACAGGGGCAGCAGGGGAAACCTGGGGGTTTTCCTCATGCTGAAACCGTTGTCCTGAAATGATTGTTAAGGAAATCTTCATAAAATTCCCATGGAACTGTTAAAAAAAATCTGGTTTACTATTATAAGGGTATTATGTGAACAGGAGTGAGAGTATAACTATGGCGAATATTCTGGTTTGTGATGATGATAAGGAAATTGTGGATGCCATTGAGATTTATTTGAGTCAGGACGGTTATCGGATTTTCAAGGCTTATGACGGCGAGCAGGCCATCGAACTGATGAAGAGGGAGGATATCCAGCTTCTGATCATGGATATCATGATGCCTAAGCTGGATGGCATACGCGCCACGCTGAAGATACGGGAATACAGCAGTATCCCTATCATCATCCTGTCGGCGAAATCCGAGGACACAGACAAGATCCTGGGGCTGAACATCGGCGCCGACGATTATATCACAAAGCCTTTTAATCCGCTGGAACTGGCAGCCAGGGTGAAATCGAACCTGCGCCGTTATACCTCCCTGGGAAGCCTGAATATGGATAATAAGGCCATCTATCAGGTGGGAGGGCTGGTGATCAATGACGAGACCAAGCAGGTCACCGTGGATGATGAGCCGGTCAAGATGACTCCCATCGAGTATAACATTCTGCTGCTGCTGGTAAAGAATCAGGGAAGGGTCTTTTCCATCGATCAGATCTACGAGAGCATCTGGAATGAGAATGCCATCGGGGCGGACAACACAGTGGCCGTCCACATCAGGCACATCAGGGAGAAGATAGAGATCAACCCCAAGGAGCCAAGGTACCTGAAAGTGGTATGGGGCGTGGGTTATAAAATAGACAAACAATAGTGATCGGAGAAACATGAAGCGGACCGCAAAGAAGAACACATTAAAAAGAACCGGCATCGGGCTGTTGCAGCATTTACTGGCAGCCCTTATTTTGATCGCAGTGGCGGGACTCCTCCTCAACTCGTATGTGGAGGTGGAATCCATTGACGGACCCCAGGTTTATAAGATATTCCCATTTGAGACGGATCAGGAATTTGAGGAATCGGAGGTGTTCCATGATCTGTTCCGCAATGCGGTGTCTGATATCACCCAGCTGGTGATGATCAAGGGGCAGCTGGAAACAGGTGGCGTGTTCAATCCCTCCAGGAAGATCGATGTGACAGAATATGCCGCCCAGATGGACGAGGAGCACCAGTGTCCGGTGACGGCTGTCTATGAACTGGACGATCTGATCAAATGGGGCAAAGCGGGGGTGGGTTATACAGAACGGACCATGAGCCAGTCGGAGTTTGTCAATTACTTCGGTAATGTGCTTTATGTGGACAATTTTGGGCTGGACGAGGACGGACAGCTCTGCTTTGTGGGCTTTCATAAGGTAGTCACGGAAGACGGGGAAACAAAGGATGATGTGTTAGGCGAGGAGCAGCTGGACAGTGAGGAACAGCAGCCGGTTGCGGAGACGGAGTATGAGCAGAAGCTGAGGACAGCATTTGAAACATGTCCGGTGGATCTTCTGGAGGACAAGGTTTCCTCTTATATCATGAAGCAGGGGATTGATGGGATCGTCTCCTCCAGGGAAGATGACGGGATCATCTCTATTTCCCTTTCCCTGCTGAACTGCCGTTATGAGACCGTGGACGGGGAAAAGCAGCTGCTGGCCTATGCGGATAACTGGATCGATTACATGGAATTACAGGCAAATACGGTGCTGTCCATAGAGCAGCTTACCTGGAATTACCAGCGTTATCAGGTATGTAATGATGCCTACAGGGAAGGTAAAGGCAATATAAAATACATGATCCGTATGATGACGGATGACGGCATGTGCACATACACCAATGTCTCCGACCTGGAAGGGCTGGAGGACAATGCCGTGACGGAATTCTTTTCCGAGTACAGGAGGTATCTGATCTATTATCCCGACAGTCTGGTGTTTATGGGGAATACCGTCCTGAGCGAGGAGGAGATTGACGAGTATATCAGTGTCTACGGCTACGCTTACCCGGATACCACCCATATCTGGCTGGGAATTGACACCGGTTATGGAGTACAGGAGGACGCTTTTTATAATGCATGGGTCGTCTATAACCGGATCGTCCCCAATGTAGGGAGGATCCTGGTATGGATCATTATGCTTGCCATAGTCTGGCTGGGGCTTGGCTTGTATCTGACCATAACGGCAGGTGTTTCCTTCAATGAGGAGGGGGAGCGGATCGAAATATTGAACCGCTTTGACCGTCTGTGGACAGAGGTTGCTCTTCTGGTGGCCATGGCTTTGCTGTACGGCGGATACTGGGGGTATCAGATGCTTCGGGGGATGAGCGGGACGGAGGGAGTGATCCCTTCGGAAATTTGGGGGATCCAGTTGACCAGGCTATACCGGTATGGCGTGTTTGCGGCGTATGGCGTTTACGTGAGCCTGTCTGTGAGCCTGATCTGGTACAGTCTGGTGCGACGGGTGAGATGCGGCAACCTGTGGGCGGATAGTTTTCTGCACAGTCTGTGCGTGTGGATCCGCAATACGGTAGTTTTTGTGTTCCGGCATAAAAATTCTGTGATCAGCACATTGATCCCTTATAATCTGTTTCTGTTTGCGAACCTGATCGGGGGGATTTCCGCTTACAGTTTTCGTCAGGAGCGAATTCTGGCCGGCCTGATCCTGGCGGGTATCATACTGTTTGACGGCGTCGTAGGGGTACTGATGTTCAAGCGCAGCGCGGAGCAGGTGGAGATTGTGGAGGGGATCAACCGGATCCGTGACGGAGAGGTGGAATTTAAGCTGGCAACTAATAATCTGCACGGCGCCAGCAGGGAAATGGCGGATGCAGTGAATAATATCGGGGAGGGTATCCGGAAAGCGGTCAAGACCAGCATGAAGGACGAGCAGATGAAGACAGATCTGATCACCAATGTCTCCCACGATATCAAGACGCCACTGACCTCAATCATCAATTACGTGGATCTGTTGAAACGATTGAAGATAGGGCAGGAGCCTGCCAGGAGCTATATCGATATCCTGGACAGTAAGGCGCAGCGGCTGAAGCAGCTGACGGACGATCTGGTGGAAGCCTCCAAGATCTCTTCCGGAAATATCGAACTGAATAAGGAAAAACTGAATCTGACAGAGCTGATCAATCAGAGCTTCGGGGAATTTTCCGAAAAGCTGGAGGAACAGAAGCTGCAGGTGGTATTTGAAAATAGCAGTTCTCCCGCCTATATTTATGCGGACAGCCGGAGAATGTGGCGGGTGGTGGAGAATCTGTTCAACAATATCTGCAAGTATGCCATGGAAGGCACCCGTGTCTATGTGGATATGATGGTGGAAGACGGCAGGGTGGGAGTATCCTTTAAGAATATCTCCAAGCAGCAGATGAACATCCGCCCGGAGGAACTGACAGAGAGATTTATCAGAGGAGATTCCTCCAGATCCACAGAGGGAAGCGGCCTGGGCCTGTCTATTGCGCAGAGCCTTGTGCAGGTACAGGGAGGCAGCTTCCAGATCTATCTGGACGGGGATCTGTTCAAGATCATGATCGAATTTCCGGAGTATGCGGAAGAGGAACCGAAGGAAGAAGCGGAAGAATGATACTTCCCTATATCTGCATCAGCATCCGGTTATTGTATGCATTCACGATATCCTGGATCTTCTCCGTGGTGGCCAGTGCGTTGGTGAGGGAGGCGTCATGGTTCATGAAGTCGATCAGGGAGGCAACGAATTTGCTCATGTCCGCTTCGATAAAATAAGGTCTGCTGTACAATTCGGGGGGCAGAAAAGTGAGGTTTGTGGTGACCACCTTGTCAAAGTAGCCCTTTTCAAAAGCGGTGTCAAAGGCCTTGAGACCGTCAGATCGGAAGAGCGTCGTGTAGGGAAAGAGTGTTCTGTTGGGTGTAG
>CANDMD010000124.1 GCA_947385725.1 uncultured Lachnospiraceae bacterium
ACCGCTGTTTTGCGGTTTCTGTGCATATGTTACTGGTCACGGAGTGAACAGTAACCCTGTCTGCATGCCATCTGTGACAATGCAGTTTCCTGTGGCTCTTTTTGAAACCTTATGGCTATGCGAAACGGAAGTCCTCCGATTTCAGGCTGCAGTATCGCCTTCCCCGATGCGCCGTAAATTTCAACACACAATAATCGGGATCACCCACCCCTTCCGGATAATACATGGTGTCCCCGCTCTGCCAGATCTCTTTCTTTATTTCAATATCCTGCAGTATTTCCATGGTTCCCACCAGCATGATTCCCTCATACTTAAAGCGTCCTCTGTGATAAAAATACAAGCTTGCCTTTGGGTTTTTCAAATACTGTTGGCTTCGCATGGCGGAAGTATTGCATGAGAAATAATAACAGTTTCCCTCTATCTTGCGAGGCACAAATACTGCCTTTATATTGGGAAATCCCTCCTCGTCAACGGATCCGATGAATGCTGTTTTCTGCTTCAGGGCAAATTCCCTGACATACTCCTGTGTAATCATGTCTGCTCCTCCTAATCCCAGAATAACCGCCTAAAATTTTCCTTCATAAAACAAAGTGATTATTGGTGTGGATTATCCTGGTTGTCCTCAAACCTTGTCAGTGTGTCCAAAATACGGGCCAGGTACCGTTCAAAATCCATCCTTTCCCCCTCCGAAAAGCCCTGATAAAAAAGAAGGTTCATTTTCTGCGAAACCTGCTCGTACCTATCCTTCAGGGATCTCGCATACTCCGTGAGGGAAATGATCGTCTGACGGCGGTTATCCGGATTGACCGTCCGCTCCAGAATCCCCTTTTGCACCATCCCGTCCACCACGATGGATACCGTATTCTTCGCAAGGGATGTCCTTCTGCTGATCTCGCCCACAGTCAGGTTATCACTTTTCCACAGGACAAACAGAATCCGCCCCTGGCCGCTGCTGATTTCTATCCCGCTTTCCCGCAACAGCTTCTCAAAGATCCTCTCCTGCCGCTGCTTGATCTGTGTAATATAAAATCCGCCCTTTGTATCCAATCCATCCCTTCTTTCTCTGCCAATCCCATTTGGATCCTTTTAGAACATTTCTATATAGAACAATTTCACTTTACCACATGATACAGAAAAAGTCAACACTCACCGGTCACTACAGGCAGTTCCAGCGTCACGTCATACCAACCGCTCTTACGGCCTACAAACAAAAGCTTTCCGCCATGTGCCGCCGCGATCTGGTTGGCGATACGCAGCCCCATGACGTGGGGCTGCGCACACTTGATCTCATCTCCTGACCCTTTCCTCATTTGTTCTCCCAAAGTTTTCGTCATGTGTTCCTCCTGTTGCTTACCCATCCGTTCCCCCGGTGCCTTCCCTATGCGTTCTTCCGGTTGCTTCCTCATCCTTTCCCACCCTTTCTCCCCTTCTCCCATAGCCATGACGATCTCTTTCGGAATGCCCCTGCCCGTGTCGGAAAAGCGGCAGCGCACCGTATCGCCCACGCTGTCAAGGGCAATCACAACCCGGCAGCCCTCCGGGTTATGCCGGATGCTGTTGCCGATCAGGTTGCGGAAGAGCCGGAGCAGCAGCCCCTTGTCGGCGCAGATCCGCTCCTGCTCCGCTTCCCTTTGAACGGTCAGGTTGATCTCATATGTTTCGCGCAGTCCCTGATTGTAATATTCCGCCACGCACTCCCGGAGCGCCACCGCCGGGGAAAAAATTGTTTTATTCAGGGGCTGGGAATGGTATTCCAGCTTGGAAGTCAGGTTCAGGTTTTCCACCAGTTCCTTCAGTACCATGCTCTGCTGGCGGATGGCTTCCGCTTTCCATCTGCTTTCCCCTGGAAGCCTCTCATCATGCATCAGTTCATCCGAATATCCGGTGATCAGCGCCAGTGGCGTCCTGATATCATGGGACACCCCGGCGATCCAGTCCGTGCGGGCATCATCCCTGCGCCGCAGTTTCTCATCCTTTTCCCGCAATGATGCGGAGGTCTGGTTCAGCCTGCGGGCAAGTTCCTTCACGCTTCCCTTTTCCTGTAATTCCACCGTCTCCCCGCCGGACAGCTTCAGGATCCCCTGTTCCACTGGCTTTAAAGAACGGTAAAAGCGCCATGCCAGAATCAGTACCAGCGCCAGCAGCAGTACCATATTCAACAGCAGCGCAGTCCTGGCATAGGAAAGAAAACTTTCCAGCGTCCGCAGATCGCTGACCAGGCTGTATCTGGCAAAGCTGTCCTTGGCAAAGCCATAAATCATCAATCCGAAAGAGTTTTTCCAGACTCCCACCGGATAGTCTTTTAAATACCAGCGGCTCAGCACGGCAATGTCCGCCAGTTCGTAATGCAGAGGGATCTCCGGCGGGAGCTCATGGCTCCACACCACACTGCCCTCCGGATCCACAAGCATTGCCCACACAAAGCTGCTTTCCTCCAGTATCCCATATCCTTCCGGAGACAAACGGTACTCCCCGTCCTCCAGGGTGATCTGTGCGGAAACAGCCTCCATTCTCTCCCGCCCAAGGTGCACCCTGTTTTCCCCGCCTTCCCTTACCGTCTGATAACACCAGTAAAGAAAGACCGAAAAGTTGGCGGCGATCAGCAACAGCGTCACAAGCACCGCCGTCAGCATATAACGGCTTCCGATCCTCCACAGGCTTCTCATGACACACCCTTCCTTTCCCGTTCCACCGCCAGCCGGTAACCCAGTCCCCTGGCCGTCAGCAGATACCGCGGATGGGAGGGATCCTCCTCTATCTTCTCCCGCAGATGACGGATATGGACCATCAACACATTTTCATAACCATAATAATTATCATTCCACGCCGCCTGGCACAGGGCATCAAAGGTGACGATATTGCCCCGGTTATGATAAAGCTTCTGCAGCAGGAGCAGTTCCTTGGCAGTCAGGCTGACGCTCTGCCCCTCATATTCCACCGTGGCATTGCGCAGGGAGATCCTTCTTGCGCCCAGTATCAGCAGTTCCTCCAATTCCATACTCTGCGCGGAAAAATAACTGCGCTTTAGAATGGCGTTTACCCGCAGCACCAGTTCCTGGGGCAGAAAGGGTTTCGTAATATAATCGTCCGCCCCGAGTCCCAGGCCAAACAGCCTGTCGTTATCCTCATCCCTCGCGGAGAGAAACAGGATAGGCGCCTGGGAACGCTCCCGCAGCGTCCGAAACAGTGTGAATCCGTCCCCGTCCGGCAACATGATATCCAGGATCACCAGCTGCGGACGCTCCTCCTCAAACTTCCTCTCCGCTTCCTTACAGCTTCCCGCGGTCACCACGAGGTCATACCCGCTTCTTTTCAAAATATCTTCCGTCATGGCCAGCAGTTCCTTATTGTCATCCACCAGCAAAATTTTACAGTCATACAATTTCATGTTGATACCCCTTCGTCATGCTTATATCGCCTGTCCCCCTCATCGCGCTTATTTCCCTGTCCCCTCATCATGCTGATCGCCTGTCCCTCTGCCGCTTGCAGCGGTCTACCTCGCCTTTCCACCAACCACTATAATCTATTTTTCCCGTTCTTTCCACCCGTCCCGCAAAATTTAAGGTAAAAATAAGGTGAATTTCAGTCGGGATTAAGCGGCGTACGCTATGCTTATATCCGGTCATGGATCGGTTACTCACAGCAGTCTGCCAGGGCAGTGCTTTCAAGGGCAGTGATTTCACAGGACAATGATTTCAAGGGCAATGATTTCTCAGGGCAACGAGGCAGGGCGGACTGTCAGATGAATTTCAGTTCCCATGGCACAAACAGTCTGGCAGACAGCAGAAATGTCTGCACAGCGGAAAGGTAAGGAAATGAATCGTTCCTAAGGTAAATGATGGAAACAGTAATTGAAACAAATGCACTCACAAAATGCTATCATGGCAAAAACGCGGTGGAGGATCTGGATCTGTTTGTTCCCAAGGGCAGCATCTACGGCTTTTTAGGTCCCAACGGCGCCGGCAAGTCCACCACCATGAAAATGCTCCTGGGACTGGCAAAGCCCAGCCGTGGAAAAGTTATCATACTGGGCAAAACCATGGACGGCAAAAACAGGCTGTCCGTTTTAAAGGACACCGGTTCCCTGATTGAATCCCCTGCTTACTACGGGCATCTGAGCGGCCGGGACAATCTGCTGCTCATAGCGTCCCTGAAGCAGGTGCCGGAAAAGCAGGTGGACGACGTCCTGCGGATCGTCCGGCTCACCGACCAGCAGCAGAAGAAAGTAAGTCATTATTCCCTGGGCATGAAGCAGCGCCTGGGACTGGCAGCCGCACTGCTGGGCTATCCATCCCTTCTTCTCCTGGATGAACCCACCAACGGCCTGGATCCTGCCGGAATCCAGGAAATGAGGGAATTAATCTGTACTCTTCCGCAAAAGTATGGTATGACCATCCTGGTATCCAGCCATCTTCTGGCAGAAATCGACCAGATGGCGACCCATGTGGGCATTATCGACAAAGGCATCCTGATCTTCCAGGACAGGCTGGATATCCTCCATGAGCACAGCCGCCCCGGGATCCGTCTGCGCACCACCGACAACGAAATGGCATGTCGACTTCTTGCGCAGAACGGCATGCCGGTCCAGTGGGAGGATGACGCCCTCTATCTGAACTCCCACAGCGACAGCGATGTACTACAGGTGGGACATTTATTGTACAGCATGAATATCGGGCTGCTGCGGATTGAGGAAAAACAGACCAGCCTGGAAGATATCTTCCTGAGTTTGGTGGGAAGACAGTGAAGCATGCTTGGGAAAGGAGTCATGTTATTATGAAAGCACTATTTGTAGAATATCGAAAACAACGGCATCTATCTGTCTGGCTGATCCCCCTTGTCTTTCTGGCAGTACTTTTCCTGTGGGGTATGGCGGGACAGCGGAATCTCTCGGACTACGATCTGGCCCAGGGCTATTCCTATCTGCTCTACCAATTGCCTCTTTTAAACTGTATCCTGATGCCCACAATGCTGTCAGTTATTGCCAGCCGCATCTGTGATATGGAAGTAAAGGGACAGACCTGGAAACTGTTATTCACCTTACAAAATAAAGGCAGCTTTTATGACTGGAAATTTCTCACGGAATTTCTTTACCTGCTGCTGTTCTGTCTGGGGCAGCTGGGTGTGCTCCTGCTCTATGGCATCCTATACGGCTACACGGAGCCGCTGCCTGCAATGCTGTTCCTGCGTCACCTGGCGGCCACCCTGACGGCAGGGTGCGCGGTACTGACCCTGCAGCACATCCTCTCCCTGCTCTCCACAAACCAGATCATTCCCCTGTTGGTCGGCCTTGCAGGCTCTTTCCTGGGATTGTTCTCCGAGTTCTTCCCTTCCGCCCTGGCAAGGTTTGTCCTATGGGGATATTTCGGTGCCTTTGTCCCCTATGGCATACACTGGAATAAAGAGACAGAGGAGGTACTGCTGATTCCCAGGGAATTTCCCACAGGGTTATTCGCAGGCTTCTGTGTCTTTACCATCCTGTTCTACCTCCTGTGCAGACATATTTTCATTCGGAAAGAACTGTAGCCTGAAGCGCCGAGAGTAAACACCAAGGACAACGACAATACTCACAGTCAATACATTGCGGCCGTGTCCCTGTCCCAAATGCTGCCGGGAATAAACGGACAAATTGCCGCATCTCAAACTTAACAATCCGTATTTCATTTCTCTGACGGAGGATTCAAATACGTTTTCATTCCAATAGGAGGACTTATGCTATGCTGCATCTTACAATCAATGCGGAAAACCGCAAACTGAAGGGATCCGTGATCTGGATCGCCTGCTTCCTCATCCCCATTATTCCCGCCGTGATGGGAAGCTTTAATTATTGGATGAACCAGAGGCTCCTCACCGGAGAATGGTACTCCCTCTGGTCGCAGCTGACTCTATTCTATGCACTGTTTTTCTACTCCCCGCTGGTGGCGCTGTATTGCTCCTATCTGTGGAGGCTGGAACATCTGGAGCACAACTGGAATGTGCTGATGACGCTGCCTGTACCTGTACGGGATATTTTCCTCGGGAAATTGTATGTAATCATAAAGGTGACGCTGATCACCCAGCTATGGCTCTTTCTTTTATTCTGTCTCTGCGGGAAGCTGGTGGGCTTTCAAGGGCTCCCTCCTGTGACGATCCTGCTCTGGACGCTGCGGGGGACTGCCGCTGCCCTTGCCATCGGTGCATTCCAGCTGCTCCTGTCCATGTGCATCCGCAGCTTCGCCATCCCCATAGGGCTCGCGCTGGTCGGTAGTATCATAGGGTTTCTGCTGTCAAATTTCAGCAAATCCCTGTCTTACGCCTTTCCCTATGCCCTGATGCTGCTGGGAATGAATTCCAATTCCTATGAAGACCGCATGACGGATCAGCTGGTTCCATTCCTGACCAGCACACTGACATTTTTCCTGCTGTTCTGCGGAATCGGTATCCTGATCCTGAAGAAACGGGATGTGAAGGCGTAACCATTGCGTTACATCCCCGCAGAGTAAAAGAGCACCCATATCAGACAATGGATGCTCTTTTCACAGCAGTATTTACATCAAATAAACCGGCAGTTCCTGCCCGACACCGTAAGTGACATAAGGGGTCGATCCGGTTCCCGGCTTCCCAGCCGCCTTATTCTCCACAGCAGCATTTCCAATCTCCTTCGCAGACTTTGAATTTTTCAAAGTCTCCGATGTTTTCGCAGTCCCTGACGTTTTCACTGTCTTTGCCGTTTTCGCAGTCCCTGACGTTTTCACTGTCTTTGCCGTTTTCACAGTCCCTGACGCTTTCACGGCCTCTGCTGTTTCCACAGGCTTTGACGCCACACTTCCTTCCGTGCTTCCCCCCAAATTTCCTTCCGCAGCCTTCGCTGCCCTCTTGATACTACCTGCTCCTACGGACATTTTTGTCTACCTCCTTTGCGAGCTCCAGATACTCTCCGGCACTTCGCGCATTTTTCTTATGTACCATAACGGGCTTACTGTTATCCTGCGCCCATTCAATCTCACTGTCCACACGGATCACCGTGTCAAATACCGTCACCTCCGCAAATTGGTTCAGGACCTCCATGGTCTGTCTGCCGTAATTCTTTCTGGCATCCAGTTTTGTGATCACCACTCCCAGCAGTTCCAGGCCAGGAGCAAGCTTTTTCACATTTTCCAGGAACTCGAACATGTTGGCCACGCCGAACAGCCCCCAGGGACTTGCCTCCACGGGCAGGATCACGTAGTCGGAGGCACAGAGAATGTTCATGACCCAGCCGCCCAGGGTAGGAGGCGCATCGATCAGGATATAGTTGTATTCCCCGCTGTCCCTGATCTTTTCCAGCCCTCTGGCCAGGATCAGTTCTCTCTGCCACTTGGTGAACAGCTCATACTCTATGCCGCTCATCAGTGTGGAAGATGGGATCAGATCCACATTCCCATAGGACGTATGTATCACATAATCTGACAGATCCTTCTCCCCGCGGATGGCGTGATAAAGATTTTTCTCTCCCACCGCAAACTCCAGCACCTGGTCCTCCGCAAAGAAGGAGAGGGACAGATTCAGCTGCATATCCCCGTCCACCAGCAATACTTTTTTCCCCAGCGTTGAGAGGGAATAACCCACATTGGCACAGGTAGTAGTCTTGCCGCTTCCGCCCTTATTATTCGCAAAGGCTATTGTCTTCGTCCGTCCTGCCATAGAGACACTCGATTCCTTTCTCCGCAAAGTAACTCATCCATTCTTCCGAGGGGCGTATATCCGTCACCACCATATCTATGGCGGACAATTTACAGATCTTTGAAAAGGCGATATTGTCAAACTTTGTGTGATCCACCGCCAGGATCCGCTGCTTTGCACAGTTTAGCATGGTCTGCTTCACCTGGGAAAACATTTCGTTGGCATCCGTGATGCCTTTCTCCATATCAACACCCTTACAGGACAGTATCACCTTATCCGCGTTGAAGGAGCTGACTCCCTCCATTGCCTTCGGTCCCACCAGCGCCAGGTAATTCTCCCGCAGCGTCCCGCCGGTGGAAATGATATCCCATCCGCTGACGTCGGACAGTTCCACCAGTACCTCTATGGAATTGGTGATCACCGTCAGGCGCTTGCGGCTTTTCAGTGCTTTCACAATGGAAACTGCCGTGGTGCTCGGATCCACAATAATATGCTCCCCCTCCTGCACCAGGCCGCTGACCAGTTCGGCAATCACCTGCTTTCCTCCCATATTCCGTTTCTTACGGACATTAAAGGGCATGTCTATGCCGGAGATCTCATTCAGGATGGCGCCGCCGTAACTCTTGGTGGCAAGCCCGTCCTTGTCAAGCTTATCCAGATCCCTGCGGATCGTTTCCTCCGAGACATCAAAGAGGGCGCTTAACTCACTGACGATTACCTTTTTCTCATCCTGCAATTTTTCCAAGATCAAATTTCTGCGCTCGGCCGCCAGCACTGTAAGCACCTCCTGTCAATGGGTCTTTTAAAGAAGTAATTACGAATGACTTTATAAAAAAGAGGTGTAAAGCGCTGCTCATCCAACGAAAACCTTACACCCCGCCTGATATTGATAGTCATGATTACTCATTGATATAGTCAATTTCTGTCAAATTCACACCAGCCACTGCCAACAATGCCTTTAAGGACTTATAATCTTCTTTTAAATCAGCATATGTTTTCACTGCATTTTCTTCTTTTGCCAGTTTCATGCGTCTTTGCACTTTTACGAAATCATCAATAGCTTTTTGTGTAATTTCAAGACCGTTTGGCATATAATCACCTGCTTTCCAATCGTGCCAGCCGCGTTTTTCCAGTACTTTTATTATAGCAATCTATGCCCAGGGTGTAAAGCACTTTTATAAGATAAACAGATATTCGCCCACCCGGAAACGGCGACTCTCCGGCTCGTCCACGGTCAAAGAGTAACCATACCTGCAAGGAGCCTCCGTTGCCCTTTCCATCGGAGCGATGGCGCCATCCTCACTGACCTTTCCATCAATGGCCTTGATCTTACAGGTAAACACCGTCTCACCGGGTGCATGGCCGAAAGACACCTCGTCCCCGATACCGACGCTGCCGTTCAGCACTGTGCCAACCACGACTGTCCCCACACCCTCTATACTGAAAATATCCTTAATACAAAACAAAAATCCCTTACAGTGTCTTGGCATTCCTCCCACCGGCTCCTCCAATGGTACGGAACCTATGGGAACAAGCCGGTCTCCGGCACGAAAATCCGTTTTGTGCCGTCCCGGAACCATCAGGGCATAATACCCGCTGGTAGAGGAACCATCCGCCCGCGCCTCCTTGGAATGGTGACGTTCCTTGGTCTGGTGATCCACATATCCAATACCCTCAATGGCACAGAGAAAACTCTCCCCCGCCCCGGACACGCAGACCGCCCTGTCTCCCTGACGGATGACACCTTCCGTAATCTGACCCACAACCAGTACTCCCATGCCATGCTCCAAAGGAATCACCCCTTCAACCTGGAAGTTGAAGTTCTTCTGCTCCTCCTTCTTCCGTTTCCCAAAAGGAAGCGATTTCATATGACGGTTCTCCTTTCCAAAAAATGATGGACTCGAACGGGCATTCTCCTCGTCCAAACCAAAACCCGTTCCTACAGGATGGACTTAATGATCTGATCATCCGGATGTGCAATGACGGTGGAGTCCAGATACATTCCGCTCTCCGCCACGGCCGCCTTCGCCCTGGCGATGGCGGCGTCCACCGCGGAGACCTCGCCGCACAGGTACACATAGGACTTGCCGCACATGCCCTTTGCCACACGCAGCTCGATCAGTTCCACCTCGGAGGTCTTTGCCGCCACATCAGCAGCCACGATAATGGACGCCGCGTCAAAGGTTTCCAGCACTCCCAGGGAACTCACTTTCTCGATATGGGTGGTCCCGTAGATGGCGGGGAAGATCCCCTCGTCCGGATTTCCCAGGACAAAGCTGTCGATCAGCTGCTCCCCGTACTGTGTCTTGGCCGTCTCCACCGCCGCGCTGACGGCGCTGAGATCGCCGGTGATCAGCGCTATGTATTTTCCAGGACAGACAACCTGTGCCTCCACCAGTTCCACCGCCGCAGTCTTTACCATGGCATCCGCCGCAGTGACACCTGTGGAAACTGTCTTAAACTCAATCATTCCTAACGCTCTGCTCATGGCCTGCCTACCTCTCTGTAATCACAATATATTGATTCGTCACTTCTCTGACGATTCCATCCATGGAAGCATGGACTGCCACACTTAACCCGTTGCCCGGTCCGGCAATCATATCCCCCGTCTTCACCTTCGCCCCCTCTTTCACCACGGGAACCGCGGGGGCGCCGATGTGCTGGCTCGTGAGGATCTTCACCTTATGGATGATATCCTGCCCTTTCCAGTAACCGTCCTCCTGCAGGGGAGCCTCCACATCATACCGGGAAAGTCCCAGTCTGGCCGCCAGCCTCTCCTCCGGCACCTTGCGGTACTGCCTGCTCTCCTGCACTGGCGCAGGCTTTACATCCGCGGGCGGCTTCACGCCTGCCTTTCTCAGCCCCAGCTTATAATCCGCGATCAGGCTCCTGGGGGACAGCCCCTGGGGACAGGAGAAGTTCTCGCACAGTCCGCAGGAACTGCAGAACATGGTATTCAGGAATACGTTTGTGTCCTGGAAGTCCTGGTTCGCCGCGCTCCGCATGAATTTATGCGGCTCGATGGGATGCCCCAGCGCATGCCTGGGACACAGGCTGGTACAGGTCTCGCACTGGCAGCAGGAGGAGGCCGCGCGCTTTAAATCGATGGCCGCATTCCGGTTCTTCCTCTGTATCAGCGAG
>CANDMD010000125.1 GCA_947385725.1 uncultured Lachnospiraceae bacterium
GGTCCCTGTGGAATCCCTGGAACAAGACCTGGCTGATCTCCTCCACCTCTTTCAGCCTCCACTGGGCTACATAGTAACTGCCGGAAGCCGTATATCCGATCAGTTCCTTCACATCAGGAATCTCTTCCCTGTCCTGACCCGTGTAACGGTCAAAATACCGGATCTCTCCCTGGCACCGTAACAGGATGCCTGACAGGATATTGAGCAATGTGGTCTTGCCCGCGCCGTTCTCCCCGATCAGAGCAGTTGCAAATCCTTCGGGAATCCTCAGTTCCGGAATGTCCAGCGCAAATCCCTTATACTTTTTCCTTATGCCATGTGCCTCTATCACATATTTATTTTCCATATCCATATCTCCTCCACAGCTTCCGTCACAGCTTCCGTCACAACCTCCGTCACAGCTTCCGTCACAAAGCTGATTTCCATGTTACTCATTTCTTTTGATTTTCAGCAGGGTTTCCAGAGTGCCCACCAGTTCCCCGTCACTCATCCCAGCGATCTCCGCTGCCTCCATGGCCTCCATCAGGGAATCCTCCACCTTTCTCATGTGCTGTTCCCGCAGCATCTCGCTGTCCTGGGCATTGACGTAGAACCCTTTCCCCTGTGCCGCCGTCACCAGCCCCTCCGCCTCCAGCTGTTCATACGCCTTCATGGTGGTAATGACGCTGATCTTTAATTCCCTGGCCAGCCCCCTGATGCTGGGCAAATATTCGCCCTGCCTGTATTTGCCCGCCAGGATATCCGCCTTGAACTGTTCCGCGATCTGCTGGTAAATCGGTTCTCCTGAATTTTGCAATATCCTCATCTGCTCACCTGCCTTTGATTACCGCATTGTAATATGTCGCCGACCTTGCGCCAACTGTTTATATGTTATATATACACCATTATCACTCATATGTCAACTCAAAAACACAATTATTTGAAAAACATCAATTATACTTATTTGAAAAACATCAATACAATCCTTAAAAAGCGCAAAACAAAGCAGCCCCATAGTGAGTATTTCTTCCCACTTTGAAGCCGCTTCCAATTATCTATTCGCCATAGCCTTATTCGGCCCTTGTCCCCTCCGCTTCCAGCACCGCCTGTACCAGGTAGCGCTGTGCCGGCCTGTCGGCAAAGCAGGTGGAGAGGGTAATGATCGGTTCTCCATTCTCAGGCGCAGCATCCTCGTCATAATGTCCCTTTTCCGATGCTGTCCTGCCGATCAGTTCCAGATACTCCTCATAGTCTTTCCGTGTCTCTGTAGGAAAACCAAGAAGCAGATGCTCATCCGAAAACGGGTAGGCGGCAAAAATCCGGTACACCCTCACGGATTCTTCGGTATAAATGTAGATATAGGGATTCTCCTCAAAAAAACTCTTCTCCTCGTATGCATGCAATCCGGCAAACATGGTTCCATTGCGCATGTTATGCCCATAGATCACCGTGTGATTGTCCGTCCAGTCCTTATCATTGATAGGCTGGGTGTAAATACAGCCCGGATAACCTGTACTTCCGTCCAGATTGTGGGTCAGGTAATAATCCGGCTGGTCGGGATGCTGCACTATGGGATAGTCTATTGTCGTGTCCGGAATCGTGAGCCAGGCGTAAATATGGGGGTTGTCATCCCTTCTGAGTTCAGCGAAATCCAGTTTCTTTTCGGGGACATTATACTCTTCCAATCCATACAGCCCGCTGAAAGAACGAACCGTTTCCACACGGGGCAACGCTCTCTTATCCAAAATCCGCTGCACCGGATCCCTTCCTCCATTCCGGCAGACTGTCATCTCTCCTCCGGCGTTTTCCTGTTTCTTTCCCAAAGCCGGTGGCTGTAAAAAGGAGACAACACACATAGACGCCGTCAAAGCCAACAACACTGCTATCTGTATGATTCTGCAAAATAAGCTCTTCTTTCCCATCTCTTCCCACGTCGCAAAAGAGCCCTCACCGCAGTGAGAGCTCTCTCCCGTTCCATTTCATTCTATCTCGTTATCTGTGGTTCTTTGCCATTCCAGGGAAACGCTGATTTCATTATCGTCTTCCTAATTTTCCTGTTCGGATTTTCTGCGTTCCCAGAACACAACGCCCGCCGTGCCTGCCGTCAGCAATATTGCCATGGCTGCCAGCAGCCAGCCTATGATCCGGTTGTCCCCGACAGGCTGTACCAGGCCGGCCACAGGAGCCAATGCCGTCACAGCCGCAAGTACATCTGCCCCGGAAGGATTCTCCTGGTCATCAACATTGCGGGCTGCCTCTACGTGCGGCAGTTCCACATCATTTGCTTTTACAACAACTTTTTCCAGGAACGTAGCGTCGTAAATACCTCTTCCGGAATCTCCGGTCTTGGGGCTCTTCGACTTGCCTGAAGCGCCTGTTTTGTCATCCCCTGTTTCCACCACGTTGTCGTCACCACTGTCATTGCTACCATTGTTGTCATTGCCGTCATCAGACTGCTGCTTCTCCGTCCAGCCCACTGTGAAGGGACTTGCGCTCATCACATGTACCAGCAGACCGCTGTTGGTCTTTCTCGGTCTCAGATATTCCAGGGTACCGGGTTCCTTCCCGTTACATCCCAGTACAACCAGGTGGCTTACCACAAAATCGTAATCTTTGGCGTTAGTATCCTTCGGGTAAGGAAGCAGGACATCCACACCCTTGGCAGGGAAATTCTGTTCCGTAGCTGCCGTCCAGGTCTTGCCGCCGTCCAGACTGATTTTTACCTCTACCTCATACACTGCCGTGCCGGCTGGAGATGCGCCGAGAATCTGGTTCGCATCCGCAGATGCCACGATATCTTTTCCCAGGAACTCCTGAAGTCCTTTTGCATCGCTGCAGCCTACCTTAGCCAATATTTCCGCAGGCACGCTTCCCTCCGGAATCCCGTCAGTCACAACAGAGGTGTACTGATCCGGCTTCTTCACGGAAGAAGAACCGGAATTTCCGTTCAGCCTTGCACCTACGCCTGCGGGAGCGGCATCAGTCAGTGCCAGCAGCCCCTGCATATTGATGCTGCCGTCTGCATTTCTGCCGCCTTCCCCTAACAGGAACATCGCGTTTTCTATATCGGTTCTCACAAACCAGTCGAGGCTTGCCTCTGCGCCGCTGGCATTCTGCGATTTTGTCCCGTCGAAGAAATAGTTGGTGTCATTTAAGACCTTACTGCTGTCCTGGCTTCCCTTAGGCTTATAATTCAGGGGTACGCTGTTTGTTACCTTGTAAGAAAGGATACCCTCGCCCAGGAAATCGGTATTTACTGCTGCATTGGTATAAAATGCCACATTGTAGCTCTCATTGTCAAAGGATGTGGAGCGGTATACCTGTATATCGGGACAGCTGTTGGAATCAATTCCCTTGGCCTTATTGTCAAAGGCAACGCTGTTGATCAGCACATGGTAGCCGCTCATGCTGTCGCCGCCCATCTTAAAGCCGTTTCCGTTTCCGGCGTTCACTTCCGCTCCGTTCAGATCCAGGTCGCCTGCTCCGCCGTCTGCTCTCAGCACGTAGCCGTTCTTAAACGCCACACAGTTCTGGATGGTCACGGAACCAATGCTTCCTGTCTGTACCTTTGCAAACAGATCCCAGCCGTCATCCGCATTGTAAGCGGAAATACAGCCGTCAAACACATTGCCTTCGCCAACGGTCAGCTTCGCCGCGAAGCCGTCCGCATCCTCGTATCCCCTGTCTGCATTCAGGTAGGAGGTACAGTTCAGGATCAGGTTATAGGAAGGCCAATCCTCAAACTCGTCGGTTCCCTTATACCGGCTGATCTGTAAACCGGTGTTTCCGTTCTTATAAGTGTTGATCAGTTCCAGGACGTTATGGCTTCCCGATACCTGGATACCTTTCTGGGCATCCGCCGAGCGGGTCACGTCAAAGCCCTGGAAATACCAGTAGTCGCCTGCCAGAATCATTCCGGCGCAATTCCCGCCGAAGTCAAACACCGGCCTTCCCTCTGTCTCCGGGTCAGCGATCATATAGATCATATTGTCCGCTGTTCCGCTGATGCCTCTCTCTACCTTCACCGTCCGGTTCAGATTGTAGGTTCCTCCCACAAGCATGATATACTGCCCGGGCTTTACATACTGTACCGCCGTATAAATGTCCAGAGGGCTGCCCTTGCTGCCGTCACCTTCAGGAGTTCCCTCGGGAGAAACATAAAGCTTCTGCTCCGTATTGAATCCCTTGAACTCTACGGAATGTGTGAAAGTAACCGTCTCGTAACTGTTGAGCAGCTTGTACTCGCCCGGCTTGTAATCCGCATCGGGAGTAAAGGTCACAGTAAAGCTATTTGTCCCCTCCGACAGTGTTACCTGGAAAGGGTTCTTGGTATTGGCCAGGACATGCTGGGCATTCACAACCACATTGCCCGCAGCGTCCTGAATCGTCAGTGTGCCGTCCGCATTGCCGTAATAAACCAGCTTGTGGTTGGAATCATTGGCGATGGACGCGGACTCAATCGTATAGTTCGGCTGGATATATTCTATCTCGCGATTCTCCGCCGGAGCGTCATCCTCCGGGGCAATGGTGGTCATAGTCATATTGGACACGGTGACCCTTGCGTTACGGGCAGCAAAGAATCCCACATAAATATGATCCCCGTCAATCTGGGTCAGCGCGTTCCTGTCAAGGTCATAGAACAGTTTTTCGCCGATCACGCTGCCGTCCGCGTTCAGATAGCGCAAAATATAACCCGTGTTATTTCTCTGGATCTGCAGTCGGAAGCTTGTCAGCATATTATCCAGGCAGCCTGTAGGAGCAGTATCGGTAAAGTTTCCTACCAGATTATAAGTTCCAGACCCGAGAGGCCCCGCGCTGGTTTCCAAAGTCCCCGATTCCGCCTCAAAATTAACGGGTATCGCAATCGTTCCTGCCTTCAGATCAGCGATATCCTGCGCGGTAGCACCCAGTCTCGCATTGTAGCCAAGTCCCAGCTTCATGGAAATCTTGGATCCGTCTTCATAAGTGTACTCTATCTTAGAGGCAAGAACCTGTAAGGAGTTGGTGAAGAAGTTCGAGTTGTCCCCATGTGCCCCCACGGAGTCCGTAACCATCATACCAAAGCCTTCCTGCCCGTTACTGAATTTCCATCTGTCTACAGAAATGTCCGCTGTCAGCGTAAAGTTCTCCGTATCCGGATCTATTTCCGTATAGTAGAAAGCAAGTCCGTCATGGGATGCCGGCTGGATCTTTCCTTTGCCGCCTTCACCGAATACGGTGACGCTTCCCTCATTGATATTGCCCGTATGGCCGTTGTTCTTTGTGTCAACACCTGTTCCATAAGCCGCAAAAGTCCATTCCCTCTGAGCCTCCTGGGTGATCTCCGCCTCCATGGAGGACGCCTTGGATTTCTCGCTGCCCCTCACTGCTACCACAGAAAATGTGTATCTCTGCCCCACAGTAAGTCCGGTCAACACCGCCTGAAGTTCGGACGTGGTAACGGTAGCCGCCACAGTGGTGTCCCCCACAGGCGTAGCAGACACGATATAACTGTCCGCCTCCGGCGCCGCGTTCCACTTTACCGTAGCAGTGCCGTTTCCGCTGCTGGTTACGCTCTTCATCACAGGCGCCGCCAGCGGAAGGGTAAAGCTGAATGTCTTTGTGGCACTCTCTTTATCTGTCTCGTCTTTACGGCTGAGAACCGCCTTAAAGGTATAGATCCCTGTAGCGGCGGGGGTAAAGGTCAGGGTATGGGACGATGCCTCCCTAGATGAAGGCCTTGTCTCCACCACATTCCCCTGAGCATCCAGCATGGTAACCGTAACCTTATCTGCCCCGTCATAACCCACCAACGCACTTACAGTGACATCCACCTTACCGGTGCTGTCAGGATTTAAGGCAACCGTATTAATCACCGGGACGGGCACCGTGCTCCACTCTGCCCGGGGGGGCTTCACCGAACCGCCTGATGTCTCTGTTACCTGTACTTTGAAGATGTAGTTGTTATTGATAATTGATCCTAAATAGTAAGTACCCGCTTCGCTTAATTCCAGCGTTGAAATACATGCTGCATTCTTTGCCAATGTTTCAGCGGTTGCCGTTACCTGGGTTCCTGCCGCATTCAGTATCGCGATCTGGCGATTGTCATCTCCGCCCTGAGCCCACCATACCTTTACCGTCACCGGTCCACTGGTGGTAAACTTAATAGCATTCTTGGAAGGACTTACCACTCCGCCAAAGTTAACCCTCTGACTTCCCGTGTAACCATCATCAAAAGACTTGTTACTGGCATCTACCTTAGTCTTTGCACTGTAAATCAATGTGAAATAATCTTCCGTCCCTGCCTGCTGCGTATCTCCGTCCACCTTTACACCTACGGCAAAAGCCGTAAGATCCGCGGTGGTATCCAAAACAGACGTAATTTCAACCGGCGCCTGCTCTTCTTCCACTGTGACTTTGAAAATATAATTGTTATTAATGGCAGAACCAAGGTAATAGGTCCCTGCCTCGCTTACTTCCAACGTTGAGACACATGCTGCATTCTTTGCCAGCGTCTCAGCAGTTACCGCAACCTGTGCTCCGCTTCCATCTAAGATCGCAATCTGGCGGTTGTCATCTCCACCCTGAGCCCACCATATCTTTATGGTTGCCGCTCCGCTGGTGGTAAACTTAATAGCATTTTTAGAAACACTTACCACCCCGCCAAAGTTCACTCTCTGGGATCCATTGTAACCATCGTCGAAGGCCTTATTACTTGCATCCACCTTAGTTTTTGCACTGTAAATCAGCGTAAAATAATCTTCCGTCCCCGCCTGCTGTGTATCTCCGTCCGCCTTTACACCTACGGCAAAAGCCGTAAGATCCGCGGTGGTATCCAAAACATATGTCCCTGATGCCGTCTCCTTCGGCGCAGCCGCCCCAAATGATGCCATCTCTCCCGGCACTACCGTCGGCGTCGTACCCAAAAGGTTACTGCCACCTGGATCACTGCCCGACACGCTCCGTTCCGTCGGCAGTGATGTTCCTCCTGTCTCCGCCGCCTGGACGGGCGACAGATACAGACCCGAAAGCAACAAAGAAAGGGTAAGTACCCCCCCCAGTAGCTTTCTGAGCTTGTTTCCTGCTCTCACTCGCATAACTTTTTCCTCCATGACCTCTTTAAGCATATTTGCCTACACAATTGTAAGCACTTACAACAAAATGTATCTTTATGTTAACATTTTATGGCTGTTTATTCAACAGCAACTGTACAAAATGAATATTTTTGTTGCATAGTATCCAATTTTATTGTAAGGTTTTTATATATTTTTTACAGTGTCATCCTATTATAAGTATGCCAGTGTCTTTCAAACAGCATCAAAGAGGTATCCACAATTCGGCCGCTTTTTTTCTTCCTATATGTAGCCTCTTCTCTATTCATCTTTTCCAAGACTTCTACATCAACACTGTCACTCCTGCAACTTGAGCAAACACAAAATATTTCCCGTCATTGCGAAAACCGCAAGTATAAAAACCACTTTATTGCAGGAGGATTATCTTCTTCCGTTGGCGCTACTGCACGCTTTCCAAGGACTTCAAAAGTTATTGTATGCCGACGCAGCCGGCACAAACAATGAATGAATTGCCGCAAGCGATTAGATTTTCTCCTCACACTTAACCCGCCAAAACAGAGGTGCGACCCGGCACCAGGTCGGAGGGATTGGACGGAAAGGATTCCTACTCTTCCTTTTCCGCAATGACAGAAAAGAACTTCGCCATCAATAGAATGTAGGTTGCCGCAAAAACGGCTGCGGCAATCCACCCTGCATGTTTCTTATTCTTTTCCGGTATCCGCATACCCGCCAAAATTCCCATGGAAAAAAGGCAGAATTTTATCATGGCCAGGTCTTTCCAATCACTTTTCCCGATATACCTGTCAGCATAACAAAACAATTTCTTCATTCAGATTATCTTCTTTCCGTCAGCCTGCACCGCTGCGGCATCCTCGTTTATAAGCCTGCCTGTTTTCCGGTACAGCAATCCTTCCGTCAACAGGTGTACCTTTTCCCCGATTGTATACTCCCTGCGACAATTACAGCGTAAACTTATGGACGCTTTCCATCAGCACGCTGACCTTGTCTTCCATCTCCGCCACGATCTGGGTGGAATCATCCGCCACTTTGGTCAGTTCCGTGGACATGGCGGAGGTTTCCTCCGCAACCGCCGCATTATCCTGCGCCAGCCGGCTCAGAACATCCAGGGAATGTGTCACATTGGTTCTCTGACCCTCCAGTTCCACGGTAATACCGTCTATCAGCTTGACAGAATCCAGGCAGTTATTCAGTTCCTTATGCAGTCTGGAGAATACATCCTGTGTTTCCGTCAACGACTCCACCTGTTGATCCACAGCGGCATTGATCTCCTGCATCGCCTCCACAGATTTCGAGGCGTTCTCCTGCAATTCCTCCACAACCCGGTTGATCTCCACCACGGACTCAGCAGACTGGTTCGCCAGCCTTCCGATCTCATCCGCAACCACAGCGAAGCCTCTTCCCGCTTCCCCTGCCCTCGCGGCCTCTATGCTGGCATTCAGCGCAAGCAGCGCAGTCTGATCCGAGATCTCATTGATCAGGTTTGCCGCCACATGGATCTGCTGCGCGGATTCGTGGGTATGCTCCGTCTGCTCTGTCATTTCAAGGATACTCTGTCTCGTCTTATTGTTGACCTCGATCAGCTGCTTCAGCGTGTTCATGGAGCGCTCACTGATCTGGCTCATCTCCTTCGCATTCCCGTCCAGGTTCTCCACTTCCGCATCCGTCTGGCTGATCTTGTCCGCCATGACACCCACATCCTTGGAGGCATCGTCCGTGGAAGCCGCCTGGGTGGTCACATTCTCCGCAATGGACTCCGCCGCGAGGGACACCTGTGAAATAGATTCCTTCATGTTGCGGAATGTGGTGTCAAACTTATCCAAGGCGCCGTTTACCCCCTGGGACACATCAGTGATATCCCGCAGCAGCTGCCGCATATTAGCCTGCGCCACCCGGAGCGAATCGGCTGTCTGGCCGATCTCGCTCTTACTCTTTACATCCACGTCCGTCGTCAGGTTCCCATCTGAGATCCGGGACGCAAATTCCTGTATTCTCTTCAGAGGAGCCACAATGGCCCTGCCCGAAAAAAAGGCTGCCACAAGCGCAACCACGATCGTAACAAAGAAAACCACGATCACCCTGGTCAGTACCCCGCTATACTGGTTATCCAGATACGTCCGCATTTCCGCCTTTTCCACATTCATGTCATCTATGTAGTTGCCGGTGGAAACGATCCAGCCCCAGGGCTCAAATATCTCAGAATAGGCGATCTTAGGCGCTACGGTGACGCCGTCCGCCTTGGTGAAATAGAATTGGTTAAAACCGCCCTTTTCCGCTGTCTGGCATACCTTCATAATTTCCTGGATGATCATGACGCCATTCTGATCCTCCAGCGTATAGCGGTTCGCCCCCTCATTCTCCACAAGGATCGGATGCATGATCAATGTATATTCCGTGTCATCGATCCAGAAGTAACCGCTCTGGTCATCTCGATAACGCATACCGCGGATAATTTCGCCGGCATCATGCTTTGCCTCTTCCTCTGTCTTCTCCCCCGCCTGAAACTTATCATACTCACTCTGGAGAATTGCCATGGTACTCTGTACCTGTGACTTGATCTCCGTCTGGTACCCCTCGTCCACCGTTGTCTCATACGCCACATAGGCTGATTTGGAAAGTGTCCTAATGGACAATATGGCCGTTCCTCCGATCACCACCGCTGTCAGAAGCGCAATGATCCCGCACAGACGCATAATCGCGATAACCAAACTTTTAGATTTCTTTTTCACCCCAAAAATACCTCCTGCCGCTTTTTATTAATATTTTACTACTATCTTTCCGCAACTTCAATTAGGTATTTTACTTTTCTTCATCTTATGGTACAATTTTCTGGAAAATATTGTATCTGTTTCCATGGCTATATGGCCGCAATGGACTATAAGATCAATCAAGAGGAAGAGAGGCACATAAATGAACCAGACAAAGGAACCAAAGACCGGAAACGAAGCCCAGAAACGAAGAGGAATCGGCATCACGGTAAAATTGGTGGCTGCCATAGTAGCCAGCGTTATCATTGCCGGTTCGGCGCTGCTGGCAGTCGTATATGACCAGATGTCTCAGGCACTGCTGGAGAAGAGCGAGGAAATGCTGCGCACCACTACCGACAAGACCCTTCAGGAGACCAGGGCGTGGATGAACCGGACGCTGACCATGCTGGAAACCCAGAGGGACACCATCGAATATGAGAATATGAGTATCACCGAAATGACAGATTACATCAGGCATACGGCGGGACAGAACGATGCCTATCCGGCCGGGCTCTACGTGGCGCTGACAGACGGCTCCCTGTATCACGCCTCCTTTGTACCGGGGCCGGACTTCAACGCACTGGTCAAGAGCTGGTATCTGGACGGAATCAGTTCCGAGGACTTTATTTTGGGAGACGTGTATTTTGACGAGGACAGCCGTTCCTACGTGGTAGGCGCGTCCGGAATGCTGAAAGACGGAAACGGTGCAGTGCGCGGTGTCGCGGCTGCGGATGTATATCTGGACTCCATTTCCGATATTGTCAGCGGCATCCAGATCGAAGATACCGGCGGCATCTTCCTGGTGGATACGCGCACGGACACGATCATCGGGCACAAAGAGGAGGGGATGGTGGGAGAAAAGCTGGGAGAGTCCGGCGGCCTGT
>CANDMD010000126.1 GCA_947385725.1 uncultured Lachnospiraceae bacterium
AGATCCTGAACTGTGACTGGAGTTCAGACGTGTGCTCTTCCGATCTCCGCCGCTGAGCTTTTTCTCCATATGAGCCAGCGCCTTGATGAAATTCCTGTTGGCGGCCTCATCCCTGCCCACGATGCAGGCAATGCTCAGATTACTGTTCTGGTGAATGGTATCCAGGATTGCGATCTCCTCCGCGCTGCTGACCTCTCTCCCGTCAATGGAGAGAGCCATGCAGGCCGTGCCAAAAAAACTCTTTGCCCCTGAAAACTTGCTGGCAAGCTCCTCCAGGATCTTCTCAAAGGAAGCTTCTTCATTCAGGAAAAGTGAGATTCCCTTAGGGAAACTCTTGATCAATACTGCGTCTTTCATCCTACCCGTTGACACCCCTTCCTACATTTCGTTGGATATTCCGGCATCAGGAGCATCCGCCGTACCCGTGATCAGTTCCTCCTCTTCCGCCAGACCGTAGTAATATTTAATGATATCCCTTGCCGCCTGAGCCGCATGGTCCGAGGAATACCCGAAAGGAATTCTGACAGTCATGGCGATCTCCGGCTCCTCGTAAGGTGCATAACATACAAACAGCGCATGGTTCGGCCTGGAGGAGGTCTGCTCCGCAGTACCGGTCTTGCCCGCCACATTGACGGCCAGATTGCTGAAATAAGTCTTGTTCTCCACCACCTGGCGCATTCCCAGATGGATGGCGTCCCAGTATTCCTGGGGAAGCTCCACCGTATTGCGGATGTCCGGCTCGTGCTCCTCCAGCACCACGCCTTCCGAATCCGTGATCTTGTCGATCAGCGTCAGGTAATAGCAGGTTCCGCTGTTAGCCACCGTGGTGATATACCGTGCCAGTCCCGCGGTGGTATAGCTGGTTCCGCCCTGACCGATAGAGGAACGGGCAGGGTCGATATCCGAAAAGTCGGGCTCGTACTCCGTGATCTCCACACCGGATTTCTCCGTCAGCCCGAATTGATCCGCATAACGGTACAATGTGTTTAACCCCTCCGTCTCGTTATAGACCCCCGAGCGGATGGAAAGCTGGTAACCCACATTAAAGAAATAATAGTTGCAGGAATCCCTGATCGCCGTGGTCAGCGTCTCATTTCCGTGTCCGGAACGCCTCCAGCATCTGGGCGGCGGAGTGATTTCCTCGAAAGTACCCACACAGTTGACCCTCTCATGGAGGTCGATCACACCTTCCATCAGCCCCGCCGTAGCGGCCACCATCTTAAAGGTGGATCCCGGAGCTGCCTTATACTGGGTGGCATAGTTCAGCTGGGGGCTCGATTTATCCGCGTTCAGCTGGGCATAATATTCCGCGTCAATGGAATTGGCCATCTTGTTATTGTCATATCCGGGATAGGAAACCATGGCCAGCACATCCCCCGTGTTTACATCCGTGATCACCACGGACGCGTTACAGGGGTCAAGGGCCAGCTGCGCCGGGGTGACATCCAGATTTTTAATGCGGTTCAGCATGAAATCGTAGGCGCTCATCCTGCCGGAATACAGCGCCTCTTCATCCTCCAGCGATATCTCTATCCTGTTCTGCTCACAGAGGATCATACAGACATCTTTCCCCGTGATCACATCTGAAAGAAGCATATATTTGTAAAAGCGCTTCTGAAATTCTGTATTCTTGTCTATTGACGATATGATATAATCCAGCAGCTTCGCATAGATCTCCGTGGAATCCGAATATTTAGCGTCCAGATCCAGTTTACTCACATCGATCCAGTTCTGCGCGATACAATATTTAAGATATTCATTTAAACTGATGACCTCGTCCGTGGCCCAGGCGATCTGTGTGGCGTCATTGGCATCCACCGCCTCGCTCATGATCACGCCGTTACGGTTCAGCAGGGTGACGATATTGCTCTGGTATACCTGATACTCCTTGGTCAGCCTGTTATAGGGAGTCAATCCCTCCATCAGTTCATGGAGCAGCGTATCATAGACATTCTGCTTGTAAGTCAGATATCTCTCGTACACCTGACGTTCCGTCTCCCCAGCATTATCCAGGGTCAGATGCTTCATATCGATAATGCTGTTGTTGAACATGGCAAAGTACACATCATAGATCGGGATCTTGATCTCCGCGCTGCCGGAACCCGGGGCGGCAACATATTCCTTCGTGTTGATGATCTTGCTGGAAACCAGGCCGGCAAGCTTCTGTTCCATGATGTTATAGACGGCTTTTGTCAGCTCCCTGTCAATGGTCAGATAGACATCCTGGCCTGACAGCGGTTCCTGGGTCTCCAGAATGGTGATCACCTTGCCGGTATTGTCCACCACCACCTTCTCATAGCCCTTCTGCCCTTGAAGCGTGGTCTCCAGATACGCCTCAATGCCGCTTTTGCCCACCACATCATTGATATTGTATGTATCCGGACTGCCTCCCGCGGCTTCCACCTGCCCGTTCAGTTCCATCAGTTCATCGGAGGAAATTTTGCCGGTATAACCCAGCACATGGGCAAAGTACTTGCTGTCCACATATTTGCGGATGGTGTCCTCCTCGATCCTGACACCGGGCAGCACATCCGCATTTTCCAGGATGACCGCCCTGGTTCTTTCGTTCACATTGGTGGCCACCGTGGTTCCTATATATTTCCGGAAGGAAGTCAGGCTCATGGCATAGCGGATGGTCACCATCTTCAGCCAGTCCTCCTGGGAATACCCCTCTCCCGGCAGGAAAGTGCTCTTGGAGTTGTCCGGATCCTCATATGCCCCGATGGCAAAGCGTTTTGTGCTGCTCAGGTACTCCATCAGTTCCCTGGCCGTGGCTGTCCTTTCCTCATCCGTCAGTTCATCTATGGTCGGATGCCCGTAGGCGTCAGCCAGAAACCGCAGAAGGCTTGTCCCCTCCGTGGTATACGCAAATTCTCCGTCCTCGTCAATATAGACCTTGAAATCTGTGATCACACTGTCGCCGTTCTTCTCCACCATCTGGATCAGGCGGAAGATCGTCTCGTTCAGGTTCCTGTTTTTATACCTGTCGGTTTCAAACACATCCTCTATTTTCACGGAATATGCCAGTTCATTGTAGGCAAGCAGATCCCCGTTCCTGTCGTAGATATTGCCCCGGGTACTGGTGATATCCCTGGTCTTCTCAATCTGCAGGATGAAGTCGTTCAGATACTCTTCCCCGTGCACAATCTGCAGGTCAAAGCATCGGTATGCCAGTATCCCGCCAAGGACGCAGAAAAACAGGGTCAGCAGCGTCAGTCTGCTTGTCAATATGCCGATTATCTTGTCCCTAAATTCATCAAACAAATTTCTGCGCTCTCCTTTTTTCCCTTGCTTCCAGCTTCCCATTCACCAGCAGGATAACCGGATACAGGAAGATAGTGATGACAATGGTATAAATTGCTTCCGGCAGGATCACATGTCTGAAATAGTAGCTGAACTCAAACCTGCTGCGCAGCAGGAACATCAGGCAGTAACACAGAACCCCGTAGGAAAGGTCGCTGATCACAATCAGCGCAATGGGAAGCTTGATATCCTCTGGATAAAATATCCTGCTGAACTTACCGTTCAGAAAGCCTATGTACATCAGCACCAGCGCGTAGAACCCCAAAAAGCTTCCAAAGAAGATATCGCTCAGCAGTCCGCAGAAAAAACCGATCACCAGCCCCTCCTTCTCCCCTCTCATGAATCCGAAGGAGGAAGTCAGTATGATCATCAGGTTGGGTATGATCCCCGCGAATGCCAGGCTGTTGAACACACTGCACTGTAAGATAAAGCATATTAAAATAAATAGTGTGACGATAACCTTTCTCAGCATATACTTTTCACCCTATTCCACAGTCTGCTTCATATCCGTGATCACCAGCACCTCGCTGAGATGCTCAAAGTCAACCGCGGGCGTGACCAGACCGGATTTCGTCAGATTATTGTTATCCTTATTGATGGTGTTGATATACCCGATCAGTATATTAGGCAGATATTTATCGCTGATATCGGAGGTCACTACCTTATCCCCCTCCACCACCTTGTCCTTGCTGTCCACCAGCTGGCTGAAGGTAATGCAGTTGTTGGCCATCAGCTTTAAATCACCTGTAATGGTAAGATTGTCTTCTGTGGAAAGTGTCATGGCACTGACATTGACATTGTCGGAAATAATGGAAGTTACCCTGGCCCAGTTGGGTCCCACGGAAGTGATTCTGCCTACCAGGCCGCCTCCCGCGATCACATTCATGTCAACCGCCAGCCCGTCCTCCTCGCCCTTGTCAATGACAAAGGAGGAATACCAGTTTCCGGAATCCCTGCCTATGATCCGGGCGCCGACTTTCGTGTACTCGCCGTACTGTTCATCCAGCGAGACCAGCTCCCGCATCCGGTTCAGCTCATATTTATCCTGCTGAAGCAGGGTGTTCTCCTCCGTCAGGGCGGCAATCTCCTCCCGCAGACGGGCATTTTCGTCCAGCAGCGTCCTGATCTGCACCAGCTCCTCGGAACGGTTGGAAAGCCAGCCTCCCACGGTGCTGATCCCCCGCTGGAAGGGAACGACGACATAGCCCACCACAGTATTCAGGGGACGGTTAAACACATCCGTTCCAAAGGTGACCAGCATCATACCTGTACACAATATGGTTAAAATCAAAAGGAGATATTTACTCGGTAAAGTAAATCTCTCCCCTTTTCTTTTTATGATCGGGCTCATTTACTCATCCCTTCGATTGCATAGGCTACAGATTTATAGTTGTCGTCCTTGATGATCTTGGCAAGCCCCATAACAACGCTGGTAACGGGATTCTCGGCCACATTTACCTTCAGTCCCGTCCCTGTGGCGAGACGCTCCGACAGATGGCTCACCTGGGATGCCCCGCCGGTGAGGTAAACGCCGTGACGGTAGATGTCCGCGGCAAGCTCAGGGGGAGTCCTCTCCAGGATCACCTTCACATTGTCAATGATGGTGTTAAAATGCTCCTCCAGACACTGATCCACCAGTCTGGTGGGAATCTCCCGCTCCACCGGAAGCCCCGTCACAATATCCCTGCCGTAGACCACGGCTCCCTGCTCTTCCTTCTCCAGCTCGCTGAGGGAAATCTTCACTGTCTCCGCGGTCTTTCCGCCGATGATCAGGCTGAATTCCTTGCGCACCGCGGCACGGATCGCCTCATCAAATTTCAGTCCCCCCGTCTTGATCAGGCGGCTGAGCACAATCCCTCCCAGGGATAAAATGGAGATCTCCGTGGTTTCATACCCCACATTTACCACCAGGACACCCTGGGAATTTTTCACATCAATGTCCAGTCCAAGGCCGTCCGCCACCGCCTTCTCCACCACCATGATCCTTTTCGCCTTCACATTGGCGTCCCTGATCAGATCGTAAAAAGCTCTCTTCTCCACTTCCGTCACATCCGTGGGAACCGCGATAAAAAAATCAGCGGGCTTGTTATTGCCCTTCTGCAGGTCGCTGATAAAATAGCGTACCAGGGTCTCCATATTCTTGATATCGGCGATGACTCCATTGGACAGCGGATAAGAAATATGAATATTGCTGGGCGCCTTCTCATACATTTCAAAAGCGGAGTCGCCATAGGCGAACAGCGTGTTTTTATTCTCAATGGCAATCATGTTCTTTTCCACAAGAACGTTGTCTTCGCCTCTGCTGTAGATTTTAATATTGTTGGTACCGAGGTCGATACCGAATGCGTTATTTGCCAAAACAAAAGCCCCTTTCTTAACGTAATGATCTATAAAAGCAGCGCTTCCTTGAAGCTGGTGTACCGGTTGTCCCCGATGATGACATGATCCAGCAGCGGGATATCCATTTTATCACCCAGTTCCCTCAGGTTGGCGGTCAGTTCCATGTCCGCCCTGCTGGGTGTCGGGTCGCCGCTGGGATGATTGTGCACCAGCAGGATATTGACCGCATTACATTGCAGCGCCGTCAGAAAGATCTCCCTTGGTGAGATCAGCGACATTCTCACACTCCCCTCGGAAAGCTTTTGTTCCGAGAGTATCTGCGTCTTTGCATCCAGACAGACCAGAATCACACATTCCGTCTTTTTGTGACGCAGTTTTTCCATAAAGTAATCCGCCACCTGTCCCGAACTGTTGAAACAGTCCCCTTTCTTCGCGGTAGCAGCGCTCATCCGCATGGTCAGCTCCGTGAGGCATTTCAGCTTCACAGCCTTGACCTCCCCGATACCCTTGATGCCCTGCAGTTCCTTCAAGGACACATCATAGAGTCCCAGCAGCCCCTCCTTGGGATATTTCGCCAGCGAGAGAACCTGTTCCGCCAGCTGTAAGGCATTACAGTCCTTTGTACCGGTACGGATAATGATCGCAAGCAGCTCTGTCTCCGTCAGGTTCTCCGGTCCAAACCGAAGAAACCTTTCATAGGGAAGGAGCTGTGCCTGATAAGTTGATTTGTTGTTTCCGCTTGCCATATCTTTCTCCCTGCAACCCTCTCCGACTGACAGGACATGGCAAAACTATCTGATAAAGCGGTATACCACCAGCGCTATCACCACTCCGATGACACTTGCGATGGTGATCTGGATGGTGAGCCCGAAGGTCAGCACGAAAAAACCCAGATCAAGCACCATGGGGGAACTCAGTCCGAAGGATTGTCCGTAATTCAGGAAGCTTCCGTCAAAGAAGGTTCCTATGAAACGGCCGATCACAAATCCCACCAGCACCAGCAGAACCAGTACCCAATTTACTCTTCTCAAAGTATTTCCTCTTCTTTTCATTCTTCCATGAGGGTAACATTCCATCTGTCAACGGTCTGTAGCCGCACAGACGGGAAAATCTTCCTGCCCATTGGAAGCATTTCCCTCATACGTCTTACTATAATACCACAAATTTGAAAACCTGTACATAAAATTCATAGATTTTATTTTGATGATTTTCTACATATTGTTACAGCGGCATCTTTGTGCACCTGTACATTGTCCCCGCCCACGATGCCTCCGCTAAGCGTTGAGGGCATTCCGTTCCACCAGACCGGCGTCAACCAACGACTGCAGCGATTTCAAAATGCCGAATCTGGCGTGCTGCCAGGTAAGTCCTCCCTGGAAGTAGACGGCGTAGGGCGGTTTGATGGGACCGTCGGCGGACAATTCAATGGAGGAGCCGGACACAAAAGCCCCCGCCGCCATGATCACCTTCGCGTCGTAGCCCGGCATATCCCAGGGTTCCGGGGTCACATGGCTGTCCACCGGCGCCGCCGCCTGGATCCCGCGGCAGAACGCGATCACACCCTCGGGCTGTCCGAAGGTGACGGCCTGGATGATATCGTGCCTGCTCTCGCTGCCATTGGGAACCACGGCATAGCCCAGCTTTTCATACAGATTAGCCGCGAAGACAGCGCCTTTCAGCGCGCCCGCGGTAACCACAGGGGCAAGGAACAGCCCCTGGTAAAAGTCTTTCAGGATCCCCAGGGAAGCCCCCACCTCTTTGCCCAGGCCGGGGGAGGTCAGGCGGAAGGCAGCGTTCTCCACGCACTCTTTTTTTCCTGCGATATAGCCGCCGATGGGAGCCAGCCCACCGCCGGGATTCTTGATCAGAGAGCCCACCACCAGATCCGCCCCCACATCGCCGGGCTCTCTCTCTTCCACAAATTCACCATAACAGTTGTCCACCATACAGATCACGTCAGGTTTGATCTCTTTGATAAACCTGATCAATTCCCCGATGCGTTCCACGGAGAGGGTGGGCCTGGTCTGATAGCCCTTGGAGCGCTGTATGGTCACAAGGCGGGTCTTTTCGTTGACGGATTTCCGGATGCCCTCATAATCGAAGCTTCCGTCCTCCAGCAGATCCGTCTGCCTGTAGGTCACACCGTATTCCGCAAGGGAGCCTCTGGAGGGCCGGATGCCGATCACTTCCTCCAGGGTATCGTAGGGTTTTCCCACCGGGGAGAAAAGCTCGTCCCCGGGTCTCAGGTTGCTCATCAGAGCCAGAGCCAGGGCATGGGTCCCACATGTGATCTGGGGACGCACCAGAGCGTCCTCCGTGTGGAAAATGTCCGCGTAGACCGCCTCCAGGGTGTCCCTCCCCAGGTCGTTATAGCCGTATCCCGTGGTTCCCAGCAGACAGGCCTCGCTGACCTGGTTTTTCTGCATGGCATGGAGCACCTTCAGCTGGTTGTATTCGGCAATGTCGTCTATCTGTTGAAATCGCTCCCGCAGCTGTCCGGCGATCACGTTTCCATAGTCATATACTTCCGGCGATATACCCATGGCACTGTATAATTCCTTTGTATGTTCTGTGGCAGTCATGGTCTTGAGTCCTCTCTTCCTTATCCTCGTTTCTGTTCAAACTTCCGGGCAGTCACCTTTTTCCAGGGAAGAACCGGTTATAAGCATATCGCATCCTTGTCCCGGAATCTTCTGCAGACACGCCATGATCAGCGTTCCCCGACAATTCCATGCTCCCGTAATTCGTCCAGCATAAATTCCAGTATCTTCCGTTCATCATATCCAAACTCGTTTTTATTTATCCAGATCACATCAGATTCCCTGCGAAACCAGGTGAGCTGTCTTTTGGCAAAATGTCTGGTGTCCCGCTTGAGGATCTCCACCGCATGCTCATAGGTGTACTCTCCCTCCAGATAAGCAAGGATTTCCTTATATCCCAGCCCCTGCATGGAAACCATTCCCCGGTGGCAGCCCATCTCCCGCAGCTTCTCTACCTCCGCCACAAGCCCCTGTGCCAGCATTTCGTCGATCCGCTGTTCGATGCGCTCATACAGCCGCTCCCGCAGATCGTTCAGCACAAAGTAACAGGAATTGTACGCGCTCTGCTTCTGTCGCTCCTGCTCGTTGTGCAGGGAGATCTTCTGTCCGGTCAGATGATGATATTCCAGTGCGCGTATGACGCGCTTGCTGTTATGGGGGTGGATCGCACGGGCAGCCTCCGGATCTGCCTCCAGAAGCATCCCGTAAAGCTTTCCGGCACCTTCCCTGGCGGCCAGTTTCTCCAGGCAGGCGCGGTATTCCGCGTCCTCCTCATTCTCCGTAAAATCGATATCCCGCAGCAATGCCTGGATGTAAAATCCGGTTCCTCCGGCGACAATGGGAATATGCTCACGCCCGTAGATCTCTGTCAGCGCCCTTTCACACCGCTCCTTAAAGGCGGCCACATGAAAAGCTTCCCATGGCTCCAGGATGTTGATCATATGATGGGGGATCCCCCGCATCTCCTCCTGTGTGATCTTCGCCGAACCGATATCCATATGCCTGTAGACCTGCATGGAATCCGCGGAGATGATCTCGCCCCCCACGGCCTCCGCCAGCGCCAGGGAAAGCTTCGTCTTTCCCACTGCAGTGGGTCCGGTCAGAACAATCATGGGGGGCTTCATATCCAGCACGTTTTTCTTTTCCAGCTTCATATTTATCCTCAAATCAGGCAAATCTCACAAGAATGCGAAGCATTCTTGCAAGCGTCACGAAGGGACGCTTTTTTACACGATGCGCTTGAACTTTCTGTCCATCTCCGCCTTTGTCATGGTGACAATGGTGGGTCTGCCGTGGGGGCAGTTATAAGGGTTTTCCAGGGTCAGCAGTTCATCGATCAGCGCTTCCGCCTCCGCGAAGCTCAGCAGACTGTTTCCCTTTACCGCCGCTTTGCAGGACATGGAGGCAATCTTTTCCTCTATCACGCGGATATTGCCGAATGCGGTTCCCGAGGAGAGCTGATCCAGCACCTCCAGGAACATTTCCCGCCCGTCGCAGCCGTAGAGATCCACCGGCACACTTCGCAGGGCATACTCGCTGCCGCCGAAGGATTCCACCTCAAATCCCAGGGAGGCGAAGACCTCCATGTTCTCTTTCAGCATGGTCTCCTCCTGGCCTGACAGACTGACGATTGCCGGCGGCATCAGCGCCTGGGAGATCACGTTCTTCTCCCGGTACTGCTTCATGAGCCGTTCATAATTTACTTTCTCATGAGCCGCATGCTGATCCACCATCATCAGCTTTTCCTCAAACTGTATCAGCCAGTATGTCTCGAAAACCTGTCCGATAATACGGAATCGGGAACGATTGTCCACTGTCAGGATCTTCTCCTCGAACAGGTTCAGCTGTGACGTCACGCCCGATTCCAGCTGCCCCAGTGCTGGCTGTTCCTGTTCCGGTGGGGGCAGCGGGAACGTATCATGCTGTCCCGCGTCCTCAGGCAATTCGGAGGTCTCTGTGAAAAAGTCTTCTTCCTCTGCCGAAACAGCCGGTTCTGCTGTGTTTTCTGTCATTTTCTGCGATAAATCGCTTCCTTCGACCGGTTTTTCCGACATTTTCACCCTTCTCCAGACAGGATTCTGCATAAAATCCTGCATTTCCGGGCTTTGTATCTTCCTCTCCGCGGCAGCTGCCCTATACTTTGTCTCTTCCTCCAGATGATAGCTCTCCGTGCGATTCCGCTCAAAAGGTTCCGGCGTCTGTTCTTCCTGTGCCGCCTTCTGTTCCGCCGCGGCTGCCGCCTTCCATTCCCTGTCGCCGGACAGGGAAGCCTCCGGTATCATCTCCCTGCCGCGCAGGGCTTCTCTCACGATTTCCATCAGGAAGTTGCTGAAAGCGATGGCATCGCTGAACCGCACATCCATCTTGGTGGGGTGTACGTTCACATCCACCCTGGCCGTATCCATGGCAATGTGGAGGACACAGAGCGGGAATAGATCGGAAGAGCGTCGTGTAGGGAAAGAGTGTTCTGTTGGGTG
>CANDMD010000127.1 GCA_947385725.1 uncultured Lachnospiraceae bacterium
ACTGCAGGCTGTTTTCCTTTTCCAGGAGTGATATCACCTGCTCCATTTCCTGGATCCCATTTCAAGCAGTTTGTGTATTTTTTAACTTATTTAATGTTGTGTCAATTTCAAAATATTTATTTTTTCTGATACCAGTCTCGGATTAAGTATGAAAATAAATTTTTCTGGAATGGTTGTCCGGATTGAACTGACAGATACCTGTTTTAAGGCATAGTCCCCCCCCTTTCCCCCATCACAGGAGGCTTTACATTATCAAGTCTTCCAGTGTTATCTTCATTAGGTTTAGCAGGGTTTCTACCCTTTCCCTTGTTTCGGCGCTTGACCACGCATAGCTGTATATGCCTGCATCCTCTTTTTCAAAATAACAGTTTACACTGTGTTCGTACAACAGCCTGTAGGTTGGGTTTTCCAACGCTCTTCCTCCCCATCCGGCCCGAAGTTTTATATCAGGATTCTCCCTTTTGTATTCTTTCAGTCCTTCCCTCATACGATACTGGATGACTGCCCTGATCAAAAGCGACAGTGACAGCAGCATGCTTAATGCCTTGATTCTTTTAGGATTCTTCAGATAGATTACGGATGCCATACTCGGGGTTTTTAGTTCCCTGAACGAATTCTCTACTGTCTGCTGTCCCTTATATATCCGTACAAGTTCTGCGTCTCCCTGTTCTTCTTCCCTTACATTGCTTATAAGAACGATACACGAGGCTTTCTGCAGATATTTATCCCGTTCCCTGTCGTTTATTGTTATTTCCCCTGGTTTTAAATGGTATCTTTCTTCAATTTCGGGCTGGGTGTCCGCCTTCCTTCTTCCCCTGGGCCATTTTTCCTTTATTTCCTTTTCTATGCTGAACTGGCACTGGAACAGTCCCACACAGGGCTGCTTTTCGAAACGTCGTATCTCTTCCTCTGCATCCGCCTGGCACATGAACACCTTTTTTCCCATTTTTCTTACTTCCGGTTCCAGTTCCAGCCGTCTTTTTTCGAGTGAGGCCGTGGCCTTCTCCTTTAATGGCGAGCTTTCAAGAACCAGCAGACGCACTGGTGCGCCACACACTTCCTCCCTGAAGCAGCTGCCACGGTAACAGGCGGCTTTCTCCCCATCGTGAAACCTGCCCATATCCTTCCAGCTGTTTTCGCTGTAGGCCCTCAGTATACAGCGTTCCTCCAGTTTCCCTTCAAAATTTGACGGGCAACGCGACACAAAGGGTATCCGGTTTTCAGGAGTGTTCATGGAGGTGACAAGGTCATGGGTTACCAGTTTGCTGTCTGCCACAAATACACCATATTGGAATCCTTTTTCCTGTATTTCCCTTAAATAATCTATGGCACGGGCATTCCATGTGACATCTGGTGTGGATCCGTCCTGGATCTTTTGCATGATTGGAATTCCTGTCTCGTTTACGATCTGTCCTACTACTGCCTGTTTACATTCTGGCCTGCCATCCTTGTTGTATCCGCATTCGATCTGCAACAGTTCTGCCCTTTCCTCATCTGTCAGGTTCATCTTTGTTGTGTCATACTCCCCATAAAAGGAAACTGTTGTGGTGTCGGCATGGAGTCTCTGTGTTGGAATTCCTGCCTGCTTTACGGCAGAAAGCGCCATGACCTGGTACATTTTTTCAGGATCTGATTCCCCAATGCGTTCCAGGGCACGTCCTGCATTAAAAGAATTGACAGCTGCAGATTTTGATGCACTGCCCAGAAAAAAGCTGACATCAATTCCTTCAAAACGGTCCTCAAGGTGGGTCAGGGGGATTCGTATGTCAGTAAAAGTGGAAAGAACAAGAAGCTGCGCCAGGTCACCCGGAGACATTTCCCAATGGCTGGGATCCCAGGAAACATTTTCATTAATGTACTCTACAAGCCCTAACTGCTTCATAACAGAATGGACCAGCGTCAGTATCAGTGGCAGCTTATGTTTGCGTGTAAAACCTGATTTCATTTGTAATTTAGCCATATATAATCCTCTTTTCCTTTTTGTCATTTATCGTACACCTTATAACTGAAAAAGAGAATTAAATCAAACTATTTTTTTGTTAAACTGCTTGATATGGGCTGGATGCGCCCTTCCTGTTCTTTCAATGCCTTTTCGTATAATTCCTGCCGTTGCATATGCCACCTTCCTTTTCAAAAAGTATAGAACTTTTATGGGGAAATTTCAAATGTGGATAACCCGGCGTATTGGTAAAAATGACGGGAAAAAAATGCATGACATTGTCAGATACAGGTGTTTTGTAGAAAAATATCCACTCAGAACGAAATATAAAATGACATATCCACAAATCCGTATTTCTCACAAATTTTTTGTGGATTAGATTTTTTTCAATTTCATCATTATGCCCAAATTTGGCGTGGGTGTGAAAAGTAACCGCTTAAGGATTGATGACATTCCTGTCGTTCCCGCTCAGGAACGCTTCGATATTTTTCACGATTTCTGCGATCATACGGGTTCGCGATTCGATGCTTGCCCACGACATGTGCGGCGTGATGATCAGTTTTGTGCTGTCCCTGATCCGGCTTAAAGGGTTGGAGGGTTCCAGCGGTTCCCTCTCGAGCACGTCAAGCCCCGCTGCCATGATTTTTCCGTCCACAAGCGCCTGATACAGGTCCTGGTTATTGACGACAGGCCCCCGCGCCACATTGATCAGAATGGCAGTATCCTTCATCCTGGCAAATGCGTCCCTGTCGATCAGGTTTCTCGTCCTGTCAGTGAGCGGACAGTGCAGCGACACGACATCCGATTCCCGCAGCAGCGTATCGAGGTCAGCTTTGGGGTAGTCCGTGCAGGTGCTTTTTCCGGACGACGAGTAAAAGATGACCCTGCAGCCAAAGGCAGACGCGAGTTCAGCGACCTTACGCCCGATATTTCCCATGCCGACGATGCCCCAGGTCTTGCCGTCCAGATCGTGGAATACCCTGTCAAAATGGGAGAAGCGCTCCTGCGCGCTGTAGGCGCCGGATTTTACGTAACCGTCATAGTAGGCTATTTTTTCGGACAGCATCATTGCCAGGAGCAGGGTGTGCTGTGCGACTGCGGGGGTGCAGTAGTTCACGACATTGGTGACCCTGATGCCCCTTTTTTTACAGTATGCCGTATCGACACAGTCATATCCCGTTGCCATCAGGCAGATGAGTTTTACGTCTAAAGCATTGGCCAGCGTGTGCTCGTTTAACGGCGCCTTGTTGGAGATGACGATGTCCGCTTCCCTGATCCGTTCTGCGACATGCTCCGCCGTCGTGTTCGCGTAGTACGTAACTTCTCCAAACTGTTCAAAGCAGGATACATCAATGTCGGTACCTGCACTGTCTCTCTCTAAAACGACAAGTTTCATAGGAGTCCTCCTTGGGTTTCACATGTTTTCCCGAAAAGTATAATGCATTTTCCCGGATTTTTCAAGGATTATGAAATCAATATTGTTATTTGCGCGCCATTTCTTTATAATATAATAGGGATAGTACAATAGAGTCAGGAACCGTAGAAAAATAAGTGACACATCCTGACAGATGAAAACATGCGGCTGATGCCGCTCCGGCAAAGGAGGAACACATATGGTCACACTGAAAGAGATTGCGAGAGAATGTAATGTTTCACCTACTACGATATCAAACATATTAAACGGGAAACCAAAGGTCAGCGAAGAGACAAGGCAGAGAGTGATGGAGACGGTTGACAGAATGGGATACCGGCCAAACTATTTTGCACAGGGACTGCGGAAGCAGCGGACAAAGACAATCGGTCTTGTGGCGGAAGACATCGCCCAGTTTACGACGCCGGAAGTCGTGGAGGGGATTATGAACCGCTGCGAGGAGAAAGGGTACCGGGCGATTGTCAAGAATCTCCGGCTGTATGCCCGGTGGAGCGATCTGTGGTTTCACAAAGAGAGCGAATACCATTCCATACTGGATCCGACGATGAAGGAGCTGCAGTCTTTTCAGGTGGATGGTATCATCTACATTGCGGGGCACGGGAGAGTGATAGACTGTTTTCCCGAAGGGTTTAAGATTCCTGCTGTGATGGCATACGCCTTTGCGGAGAATCCGCAGATACCGTCGGTGGCCATTGATGACAGGAAATCTGCATATGAGATCGTGAAGTATCTGATCTCCAAAGGGCATAGGAAAATTGGCGTCATCAGCGGGAAGGAAGGGAACCTTCACACGAAGGAAAGACTGCTGGGTTATCAGCGGGCATTGTACGAGAGCCGGATTCTGTACAATCCTGTGCTGGTTCGATATGCCGGCTGGGATAAGGAGAGTGCGTACCAGGAGGCAAAGGAGCTGCTGAAGCAGGACATAACGGCAGTTTTCTGTATGGCGGACAGGATGGCGGGTGGTGTTTACCGTCTGCTTGCGGAAATGGGACTTCGCGTGGGGGCAGACATTGCGGTGGCTGGCTTTGACAATCAGGACATTGCAGAGTATTTTGTGCCGGGACTGACGACAATGGCGTTGCCGCTGAAGGAGATCGGCCAAACCTCTGCCGATCTCCTGTTAGACAGGCTGGAGGGTGCGCGCGCGGAGGAGCAGGGACAGAATCGTTTTCTGATCCCGTGTACATTTATCGAGAGGGAATCGGTTCATACAATATCCTGATCAGGCCCCGGCTGGCAATCCAGCCGGGGTTTTTAACGCATACGGGTGCCCGGCTCGATTTGTGATTGACAAAGGGAAGGGGGATCAATATAATTGTCGTATGAGGTAAAACGTTAAACTGCAATGGTACGGGAAAGGAGAACAAATGATGCGAACAGCAAAAATCAGGGTTTATACAAGACAGCCGGACAGGAACAATTATCCCGGCGGGCTGGCTTACAGCGTACATATGGCGTACAGTCGGGATGGCAGGGTATTTGAGCCGATGAACAAAAATTATGGCATTCTGTTCGCGAAAGCGCAGATCTGCGGGGACAATACGCTGCTTCCCCAAAATGTCAGGGAGCCGAGGATTTTTTCGTATGATGACGGCTGTTTTGGGATAGCGGCGGTGCGGGTCAGCGAGCGCGGAGAAGCGGACGGGAGCAGCAAGGGAAGGTGCCTGCTGTGGAAGACAAAGGACTTTATCGCTTTCGAGGAGGCCGGCTGGATTGCGGAGGAGGAAGTGGACAGGCGGAATGCAGGGGACTGCATTGAGGTTGACGCCGGGATTCTTGGGCGGGCAGCGGTGTACTGGAATCCCGTCACGAACACGGAGATCCAGGTGCCGCAGTCCGTTGTGGTGCACTCCGGCGAAGAACTGGACCGGATTCGGGCAAAGGCGGTGTACTCTGACGGCTCGGCTGCGGCGAAGCCGGTCCTGTGGGACAGGGAGGGAATCGATTTTTCGGCAAATGGGACGTACAGGATCCGGGGAACGGTGAAACACAAGCGTTTTCCGTTTCCGCTGGCGGAGGGATACGGCGATCCGGAGCTGTTTTTCTGGGAGGGAAAATGGTATTACACCTCGACCAATGACAACACGGATGACATTGGCCTGTATGTCAGGGAAGCGGATACGGTGGCCGGACTTTTTGGCGTGGACATCACAGAGCATCTGATCCTCGCACAGGATGCGCGGCGGGAGCTGGTGCAGACCTTCTGGGCGCCGGAGTTCCATGTGATCGGGGGAGCGCTCTGTCTGCTGTTTGCCGTGAGCGGCTCCGTGTGGGGACCGCAGTGCCACCTGATGCGTCTAAAAAAAGGCTGTCCGGTCACGGACGCGGACAGCTGGGAAGATCCTGTGAGAGTCCGCAGAAAGGACGGCAGCTGGCTTGCGGAGGACGGCATCACGCTGGACATGACATATCTGAAGACGAGGAGGCAGTCCTATATGGTGTGGTCGTACAGAAAAGGAATCGGCACGCCCGCAGATACAGGCTCCATGCTCTATATCGCAGCGGTGGACGAGACGGAGCCGTGGCGGCTTGCAAGTGATCCCGTGCTGCTTTCTCGGCCGCTGTACGGCTGGGAAAATGTCGACGGTACCATCAACAACGAGGGTCCGCACGCTTTTGTCAGGGACGGGCGGGTCTACCTGACTTATTCCGGCGGTTCGGCCAACAGATATACTTATGCGCTTGGCCTGCTCACGGCGAGGGAGGAGGATGACCTGCTGCAGGCTGATGCGTGGGACAAGCGGTGTGCGCCGGTGCTCTCGTTCTATTCCGTGGAGGGGGAGTACGGACCGGGGCACAATTCCTTTTATGTGGACGAGGACGGGGATCTGATGATCGCTTACCACGGGGAGACGGAATTGACGGGAACGCTGCGGTGCGACGGAATACGGCGGGTTCATTTCCGGCGGGACGGGTTCCCGGAATTTGGCATGTCGGCGGAGGAGGACCTGAATCCTGCCCTTGCGGGCGTGGAGATGGAGGTCCGTGTGGAACCATTTTGACAGGCGGGTGCATTGGCACCCGTTTTTTGTGCGGTTCCATGCAGGCGCTCATATATTGATTGTGCCTTTTGTTTATCGATGAACAGTTGGAAAAATAGAATAATTCACAGGAAAATGGTGGGCGGAAAACAGAGAATATCGGCAAAATATACTATAATCGGACGATAATTATCTCAAAAATGCAATATCCGCCAAATAAAATATTGACAAAAACCATAGGAGGATTTATTATAAACATATATTAGGTTAAACGTTAAACTAAAAGGAGGTAAAAAATGCTGGGAAAAATTGATAAGAAGAAATGGTACTCTTTCAAGTTGTTTCTGTATGTGCTGCCTTTCATCGTGATGGTGATTTTGTTTTCTTACTATCCGCTGTACGGATGGCTGTATGCGTTCTATGACTACAGGCCGCCGCGCCCGTTTTCGGAGGCGGAATTCGTGGGGTTGAAGTGGTTCAAGTCACTGGTGGAAAATCCGGTCAAGGTAGCACAGCTGTGGCAGGTGCTGAAAAATACGTTTGTGATGAGCGGGATTACGCTGGGAACATCATGGCTGCCCATGATATTTGCCGTGTTCCTGAACGAGATCAAGTGTGTCCCGTTTCGGAAATTTGTCCAGACCGTCACGACGCTGCCCAATTTCATCAGCTGGGTGCTGGTTTACTCTGTCGCATTCAGTCTGTTTAACAGCACGGGGATGATGAATACACTGCTGCTGAACCTCGGGATTATCGATGAACCGGTTTTATTTCTCCAGTCTTCGGATCATGTGTGGCTTACCCAGTGGCTGTGGCTCACCTGGAAGAACCTGGGATGGGCTGCGATTATGTACATAGCGGCGATTTCAAGCATTGACGAGGAATTGTTCCAGGCGGCGAAAGTAGATGGCGCCACCAGGATGCAGTCGATCCGGTATATCACGATTCCGAGCCTGCTTCCTACATTTTTTGTCCTGCTGATGATGAATATCGGTAATTTCCTCTCTAACGGCATGGAACAGTACTATGTTTTCCAGAATGCCTTCAACAAGGAGTGCATACAGGTGCTTGACCTGTATGTTTACAATCTGGCGATGGGCAGTGGCAGCTATTCGGTTTCCGTTGCCCTGAGTATGCTTAAGAGTATCGTCAGCGTGCTGCTGCTGGTGGGGGCAAATGCGGTCTCCAAGTTGACCCGTGGTGAGAGCTTCCTGTGATGGAACGGCGGATAGTGCGCCTGCAGCGAGGAGCTGGCCGGGCGCGGAAAGGCAAGGTAAATCATGAGTAAAGAGATGGTAAAAAAAGCAGTGGTGCATGAGAGCGCCGGGGACAGGATGGTCAGTGTGGTGTGTTATGTGGTTTTTGCGGTATGTGCAGTTTTGTGCCTGTATCCGTTTTACTACATATTTATCAATACGATCAGCGCGAATGATCTGAGTTCCAGGGGTGTCATACTATTCTGGCCCAGGGGGATTCACCTGAAGAACTACAGCAGCGCGCTTGGGATAGACGGACTGTTTCAGGCGGCCAAGATATCCGTGATGAGGACGGTGATCGGAACGGTTGGCACGGTGAGCGCCTCCGCGTTTCTGGGATTCATGTTCTCGCAGAACAAGATGTGGCACAGGAAGTTATGGTACCGCCTGGTGATAGCGACCATGTATTTCAATGCGGGTATCATTCCATGGTTTCTGGTGATGAAAAACATGCACCTGACAAACAATTTCTGGGGATATGTCCTGCCGGTGATTGTCTCGCCTTTCCATATTGTTCTCACGAAGACCTTTGTGGAGTCCATTCCGAAGGAGCTTCAGGAGGCGGCCGAGATTGACGGTGCGGGTATCATGACGATCTTTTTCAAGGTGATGATACCGGTCATCAAGCCCATTATGGCGACTGTGGCGATTTTTGCGGCGGTGAACCAGTGGAACGCATTCCAGGACACACTGCTGCTGGTCACGGACACCAAGCTGTATCCGCTGCAGTTTGTGCTGTATCAGTACCTGAACCAGGCAAGTTCCCTCTCGGCGCTTGCAAACAGCAGCAGTTCCAGCTCCCTTGCAGCGGCCGCGGCCACGACGCAGACGGCCACCAGTATCCGCATGACGATCACGGTGATCGTAGTGCTGCCGATCATGATGGTGTACCCGTTCTTCCAGAAATATTTTGTGAAAGGAATTATGATCGGGGCCGTGAAAGGCTAAAAGGAATGGCTGCAATCGGATGATAAAGTGTCTTTGACACATTCATTAAATAAATTTATAGAAGGAGGCAAAATATGAAAAAGCGTATTTTGGCAAAGTTACTGGTCACAGTGATGGCAGTATCCACAGTGCTTGGCGGCTGCGGAAACGGCGGACAGGAGAATCAGCCGGCGGAATCGGCTTCTGCCGGAAAGAGCGATTCTGCCGGAGGAAGTGATACGGCAGGGGAGAAGGCGCCGGAGGGCGGAGAAAGCCAGGCCGCGCCGGAAGTCTCGCACGATCAGGAACTGACACTGGAGGTTTACGATGTGGCGTCCAATTATCAGGGACTCCAGACAGGCTGGTACGGAAAGATTTTAAAGGACAAATTCAACATTGTGCTGAATATTATCGCGCCGCAGGTATCCGGCGACGGTGAGGCGCTGTATCAGACGAGAACCGCGGCAGGCAACCTGGGCGACATCGTGCTGCTGGACAACGCTGATATGCTGGAGTGTATCGATGTCGGGCTGATCGCCGACATCACCGGGGACATCAAGAATTATCCGAACTTGATGCGGTACTGGGAGCAGATAGAAAAGTTTAATAAAGGTATGGGGGATGGAATCTGGGCAATCCCTACGGAGATGAACACCAACGGGCCGACTGCCTATATGTCAGAGACGGTGTCCTCGATGCCGAGAATTCCCTGGGATTTCTACTCGGAACTTGGCAAGCCTGACCTGGATAATCTGGATGACCTGCTGGATGTCCTTGCGGATATGCAGGAAGCACATCCTGTCAATGAGGCGGGGGACAAGGCCTACGGCATGACTTTGTGGAAGGATTGGGATTCGACTTCCATCGAAAATGTAAATCAGCTTACCAAGTGGTACGGCCAGGAAGTGAACGGTTCTGTGCTGATCGGGGCGGACAACTCCATCACGCCGCTGACGGACAAGGATGGCGCTTACTATAAGATGTTAAAGTTTTTCTTCAAGGCAAACCAGCTTGGCATCATTGATTCGGATTCTGCGACACAGGACTGGAATACGGCCTGCGATAAGATGAGGCAGAAGAGAACATATCTGATATGGAATAACTGGATGCAGGGATTTACCAACTCTCCGGAAACCGGCGAGGAGGGTGCGAACTATATGGGTATGCCGCTGGGTGATATGAAGGTGTTCCAGACATCGGATTATTATTACGGAAGCGGCCGTGCGTTCGGGATCGGTTCGCGGGTAAGCGAGGAGAACAAACTCCGCATTCTGGAATTTTTGGACTGGCTGGCATCCCCGGAAGGCCTGACGATACAGCATGTTGGTACAGAAGGAATCATCTACACGGTGAATGAGGACGGCAAGTACACACTGACCGAGGATGGCTATAACAGATTTACGTCTGAGGTCATGATTCCGGAAGACCAGGGCGGCGGAAACTGGACAGACGGAAATAACCAGGTGAATCAGTGGATCGTTGCGAGCATCGAGATCAATCCCAACACAGGAGAAACGTATGTTCAGGATCTCTGGTCCTCCTATCTGGAGAAAAACAACACCAGGACGACAAAAGAGTGGAGGGAACTGTACGGTGCACAGAACGAGGTGGAGTATCTCAAGAACAACGGCATGATGAATCCGGTGCCTAGCATCAATATGTCCCTGGCGATTGACACGACAGATATTGGTCTGATCCGCAGCCAGTGCAAGACGATTGTGTGCGATACTTCATGGAAAGCGATTTTTGCCGCTGACGAAGCTGCGTTCGACGCGCTGTGGGATGACATGTGCAAACAGCTCGACGGTTTTGGGTGGCAGGATCTCGTGGCGTTTGACACAGAGAAATATCAGCCGATTATCGAGGCAAGAAAGGCTGCACAATAAAATATCGGAAATCAGACAGGAGCCGGTGATTGAAAAATACCGGCTCCTGTGTTACTTTTCACACCCACGCCAGTTTTGAGCATAACAATACGCCGATGCTACAATGTCAGGCTGTAGCATCGGTTTGCTTTTCTGATTTTGGAGGGTTTTTACGGCCATATATTTCTGCGATTTTCTGATCAGATAGCGGATATCATGCTGTGTACATTCCTGATGGCCTGTCCCGTATCTG
>CANDMD010000128.1 GCA_947385725.1 uncultured Lachnospiraceae bacterium
ATCCTGAACTGTGACTGGAGTTCAGACGTGTGCTCTTCCGATCTGGGATCCATCCGCCAGCCCGCGTCCTACTGCGGCGTGGTGGGAATGAAGCCCACTTACGGCACAGTGTCACGGTATGGGCTGATTGCCTATGGTTCTTCCCTGGATCAGATCGGGCCTCTCACCAGGACGGTGGAGGACTGCGCGGCAGTGCTTGAGGTTATCGCTTCCCACGACCCCAAGGATTCCACCTCCATAAAGCGGGAAGACACTGACTTTACCGGCGCCCTTGTAAAAGACGTGAAAGGAATGCGCATCGGGATTCCCAGGGATTACTTTGGGGAGGGCCTGGATCCGGAGGTGAAAGAAGCTGTGCTCAGGGCGGCGGAGCTGCTGAAGGAAAACGGCGCCATCCTGGAGGAATTTGACCTGAGCCTGGTGGAGTACGCGATCCCCACTTACTATACCATTGCGGCGGCGGAGGCCAGCTCCAACCTGGAGCGGTTCGACGGCATTAAATACGGCTACCGGGCGGAGAAAGCGGAGGGGCTGCATCAGATGTACAAAAAGACCCGCTCCCAGGGCTTTGGCCCGGAGGTAAAACGCCGTATCATGCTGGGAAGCTTTGTGCTCAGCTCCGGCTATTATGACGCCTATTATTTAAAAGCGCTGCGGGTAAAGGCAATGATCAAAAAGGCGTTTGACCAGGCATTTGAAAGATACGACTGTATCCTGGGTCCGGTGGCGCCTACCACCGCGCCGAAGCTGGGAGAGAGCCTTGCGGATCCCATGAAGATGTATCTGGGCGATATTTATACGATCTCCGTCAACCTGGCGGGTCTGCCGGGTATCAGCGTTCCCTGCGGAACGGACAGCAGGGGGCTGCCCATCGGGCTGCAGCTGATCGGGGACTGCTTCCAGGAGAAGAAGCTGATCCGGGCGGCATACACCTATGAACAGGCTTCGCAGGATGCATAAGGCGCAGGTTTATCTCCGTTTATCAATAGAAAGGGTAATATCCTCGGGATGGAAATGTAATCATTTCTCCAATGAGGTTTGGTGTATATCATGTCAAGAGAATATGAAACTGTCATTGGTCTGGAGGTTCATGTGGAACTGGCCACCAGAACCAAGATTTTCTGTGGCTGCTCCACCGCCTTCGGCGGCCGGCCCAATTCCCATACCTGTCCGGTCTGTACCGGTATGCCCGGCTCCCTTCCCGTGCTGAACAGGAAGGTGCTGGAATATGCTGTGTCGGTGGGACTGGCGACAAACTGTGACATTACGCGGTATTGCAAATTTGACCGCAAAAACTATTTTTATCCCGATAATCCCCAGAACTACCAGATTTCCCAGCTTTATCTGCCCATCTGCCGGAACGGTTATGTGGAGATAGAAACGGCGGAGGGAACGAAGAAGGTGGGTATCCATGAGATCCATATGGAGGAGGATGCGGGAAAGCTGATCCATGACGAGTGGGAAGACTGTACGCTGGTGGATTACAACCGCTCCGGCGTGCCCCTGATAGAGATTGTATCCGAGCCTGATATGCGCAGCGCCGAGGAGGTGATCGCCTACCTGGAAAAACTGCGTCTGATCATTCAATATCTGGGCGCCAGCGATTGTAAGCTTCAGGAGGGATCCATGCGGGCGGATGTGAACCTGTCTGTCAGGGAAGCGGGAGCGGAACAGTTCGGCACCCGCACGGAGATGAAAAACCTGAACTCTTTCCGTGCCATTGCCAGAGCCATCGAGGGCGAAAGGGCAAGACAGATTGACCTGCTGGAAGAAGGGAAGGCAGTGGTGCAGGAAACCAGGCGCTGGGATGATACTAAGGAGACCTCTTACGCCATGCGTTCCAAGGAGGATGCCCAGGATTACCGTTATTTCCCCGATCCTGACCTGACGCCCGTCAGCATCAGCGACGAATATCTGGAGGAACTAAAGGGCAGGCAGCCGGAGTTCCGCACCGAGAAGATGGCGAGGTACAAGGCGGAATACGACATTCCCGATTATGATATTGAGATTATCACAGGATCCAAGCATATGGCAGATCTCTTCGAAGCCACTGTGGCCAAAGGCAGCCAGCCTAAGCGAGTGTCCAACTGGCTCATGGGTGAGACACTGCGGCTGTTGAAGGAGAAGGAGCTTGACCCGGAGGATATCCGTTTTTCCCCGGGGAATCTGGCGAAGCTCATTGCCATGACAGAGAGCAAGGCCATCAATTCCACTGTGGCGAAGGAAGTATTTGAGGTCATGTTCATGGAGGACATGGATCCGGAACAATATGTGGAGGAGAAGGGCTTAAAGACTGTGACAGACGAAGGCGCCCTGCGAAAGACTGTGGAGGAGGTCATTGCCGCCAACCCCCAATCGGTGGAGGACTACCGGAACGGCAAGGAGAAGGCCATCGGTTTCCTGGTGGGTCAGACCATGAAAGCCATGAAGGGCAAGGCCGATCCCGCCGGCGTAAACAGGATGCTGAAGGAAATGTTGAAATAAATAGTATGAAATAAGTAATTTGTGAAAGAAAACAGCCCCGCGGATACCGCGTGTATCCGTGGGGCTGCTGTACTCGCATAACATATGTTACCCTTATTCCTGCATCAGATAATCCAGGTACTCCAGGGCGTTCTCCCTGTGGGAGGAATTGGCAAACACACAGAATGCCACATCGTCGCTTTTGAAATGATAGCTTTCCTTCAAGCCATCACAGCCATCCATGAAAATTCCCACAGCCACGGGATTTCTCATTTCTTCCGGTTTTCTGGGATCAGGGAAATCAAAGTCGATCTCCAGCATCAGGTTGTCATAATCGCTGATATAGTCATGCCATTCCTGCACCGTCTCCAGGTCAATGTAATAGAAATACGGCTGATATTTTTCATACTGTTCAGGGGAGAGTAATTCTTCCATTGTAAAAAAGTCCTCCTGATAGGAATAGGTGGTAAGAGAATCGGTGTCTGTGATCATAATGTCCAGTTCACCGGCGGCCAGGTGGGCCGCTATCTTCTGCGAGCTTGCCATGGTGGTTTCATCCATGCTGTTAACATCGATCCAGGTTTCCGCGTCAAAGAGCATCTGATATTTATCCCTGTCAAGATTGATGGAATCCATGAAGTCCGCGTTGTACTGATCGGCCGCTTCCAGCTTCATGGTGTTCAGCAGGCAGGTATACAGGACGGTCTCCTTTCTGTTCATCACCTCGCGTATGGTGTAAATGCCTGCCGCGATCACCAATACCCCGATGATGACGTACCATTTGTAATAATCCATAAAGTAATTGAATTTTTCTTTGGGTGTCCCGTGCTTTAACGCTTCCCGCTCTTCCCTGAATTCATCCATGACTGCCATGTGCCTGTCCGCCTTTCTGATCTGTGAGCAGCGCTGCCTTTGTGTTCCTAAAAGCGTCTGCATATGATACATCATATGTCTCTTCAAAGGGATTGTCAATAAATCGGGGATTAATAGAATCTAAAATATTAATGATCTGATTCCGGCAATTATTTATCCTGCATGATCAGGGTTGACTTTTTCCGACAGTTAGGGGATAATGGCGATTGAACTTGACTAGTAAAGCGGGAGCAAAAGATTATGGAGACATTACGGTTCGGTTATCGTTATTTCAAGAGGAACATGCCTATGGCGATCCTGGCGGAGGCATTAAGCTTTCTGGGGATTTTCGCGGAACTGCTCCTGCCGCTCCTGTCAGGGCTTCTGATCGATTTCGTGATCCGGAAGGGCGAGGTGAAGGAGGACAGCGGCGGCATCTTTCATTTCCTGCTCTCAGGGCGTTTCGGGGAACCCCATACCATGCGGCTGTTCTTTGCCATTGCCACGGCTTTCGGGATATTGATGCTCCTGCGGATCGTGCTGATCTATATCCGTGACCTGATTCAGGAGTGGATCGGCCTGAGACTGGAGACGGATCTGCGTTATATGACTTACGGAAAGCTGATGGATCTGGATTCCGCTACCATCGCGGAATACAATTCCGGTGAACTGCTGCAGGTATTAAACAGTGATACGATCATGTTTAAGGAGCTGTTTTCCCATAGGATCCCTTACCTGGGAGATGCTGTATTCATGCTGGCCATGACCCTGACACTGATCGCCGGGATCAACCTGTCTTTCCTGGTCATTCCGATCCTCCTGATGCCTTTCCTGGTGAGGTCTGTACTCAATTTTAAGCGCAGGGCCCGGGAAAACTTTAAGGGGATCCGCCAGAAGAGCTCGGAGATGAACCTGACCACCCAGGAAAATATTGCTGCGGTCCGCATTGTCCGGTCCTTCCACAATGAGGAGCTGGAAAAGGAGAAGTTCCGAAATGCGAACACAAATTTCCTGGACGCGCGGATGAAGCAGATATGGCTTTCTTCCAAATTTGACCTGACCTTTAACACCATACGGCAGATCGCCTATATCAGCACCATTGTGATAGGGGCGTTGCTGGTAATGCAGGGCAGGCTGACTGTGGGGTACATTTTGTCCTCCTCCACCTATGTGATGCGGTTCATGAACAATATCACCAATGTCAATAACCATATTTTCAACATGCAGCAGCAGACCATAGCTGGACTGGCCCTGAAGCGTTTCATGGAGAAGGAGAGCAAAGTGCCGGAGGATAAGGCGGCGAAGCTTCGGTGCGACGCGCCGGATATCGAATTGAGAGATGTCTCCGTGGAGATGGACGGACAGGAGATCCTGAAACACATCAATATCCGTATTCCCTATGGGAAGAAGCTGGGGATCGTGGGTGAGACCGGATCAGGAAAGAGCGTCCTGCTAAAGACCCTGGTGCGGTTCAGCGACATCACATCGGGACAGATCACGATCAGCGGACATGATATCAGGGAATTCAGCCTGGACAATCTGCGAAAAATGTATTCCTACGTGTTTCAGGACGTATTCCTGTTTTCCAACACCATTGAATCCAATATCGCGTTCAGCAGGGCGGATATCGACGAGAGAATGGTGACGAGGGCGGCTACCGACGCGGAGGCGGCCAGGTTTATCGACGCGCTGCCGGAACGTTACAAGACCATAGTGGGAGAACGGGGGCTGGGTATTTCCGGCGGTCAGAAGCAGCGTATCTCCATTGCCAGGGCATTCCTGAAAAACGCGCCTGTCTTCGTGCTGGACGATTCCACCTCCGCGCTGGATGTAAATACGGAGCATGTGGTGCTGAGGAATATCTATGAGCATTTTGCGGACAAGACGCTGATCATCACGGCCCACCGCTTTTCCTCTGTGGTGAACTGTGATGAGATCCTTTATATGAAGGACGGCGTGATCACGGAGAGGGGAACGTTTCGGGAGCTGATGGAGCTGGGAGGAAGCTTTGCCCATATCTACAGGGTACAGCAGGAACAGCAGGCGGATGAGGTGCATCTAGTACATCATTGCATCAATTCCTGAGTAATCAGCACTCGCTGTTCACGTCATTGCTGCGTTGTTGTCGGTCAACGATGCCACCGCATCGCCTCCCTCCGCCGCCTTGCACTGACGCAAACATCAAGCACTTATTACTTCAGGATTAATGCAACGATGTACTAGTTTCTTCGGAATAAGGAAGGCGCTCAGAAGGACGCGATGGTGTCAGGGGAAATGTGCTGCAGCAGGCGAAGTTTGGTAACAGTTCAGCTATACGGAGCCGCGAAGGCTGAACTGTTACGAGGTTTATAAGAGGATCTGGTAAGATGGCGGGCAGGAATACGTTTTTTGAGGATGAAAAAATAGAGAAAAAGGTGGATATGCGGCAGCTGGGGAGAACCCTTGCGTACATACTCCCCTACAGGAAGCTTCTGTTCCTGGTCAGCGGTATGATGCTGGTGGCAGCGGTGGTGTCCCTGCTTCCGCCCCGGCTGTTGAAGCTGATCGTGGACGAGGTGGTGGCGGATCAGGACTATCGCCAGCTGGCGTTGGTGGGCGGAGGACTGGTGCTGCTCTCCGCGGTGGAGATACTGTCCACCTTTATACAGGCCAGAAGCATGGGGAAAATGGGGCTGAATATCATTACCCGGATACGGACGGACATTTTTGAGAGGCTGCAGCTGCTCTCCTTTGACTACTTTGACAATCGGCCGGACGGCAAGATCGTGGTGCGGGTCACGGAATATATCAACGGCCTGGCGGACTTCTTTTCCAATTATGTCATGATGTTCGCCATCTATATTGTCAAGCTGGTGGTGGTCACGGTGTTTATGCTTTCCCTGAGCCCCATGCTGACACTGATCGTGTTCGCCGCGGTGGTTCCCATGATGACGATCATTTTCTGGCTGCGTTCCCGCCTGCGGAAAATGTATACGGCCCACCGGGCGAAAAATTCCAACAGGACGGCTTTTCTGGTGGAATCCATCATGGGGGAGCAGATCGTCAAGAACTATAACCGGATTGAGATCAACAAGGACATATACCGTCAGATCCACGAGGAGAGCATGAGCATGTGGTGGGATATCGTAAAGCGCTCCCGGCTGAACAGTCCTGTGGTACAGCTGTTCTGGCACACAGGGACGCTGTGTATCTTCGGCGTGGCGCTGGCGCTGAGCCTGGGCGGAAACGCTGGGATTACCGCGGGGGTGGTCATCACCTTTACCAGCTACATGGGAGCCTTTCAGGATCCCCTGTCACAGCTGTCCACCATTATCCAGGAGCTTGCCCAGGTAAGCTCTAACCTGGAGCAGGTTTTTGACACCATAGATTATCCCGTGGAGATCCATGACAGGGAGAATCCGGTGGTTCTGCGGGATGTGAAGGGCAAGGTGGATTTTCAGGACGTCACCTTCTGCTATGAGGAAAATGTGGATATCCTGAAACATTTCACGCTCCATGTAAAACCGGGTGAAACCATTGCGCTGGTGGGACCGACCGGAGCGGGCAAGACCACGGTGATCAGCATGTTGACCCGGTTCTATGATGTGAAGGAGGGGAGCGTCAGGATCGATGACGTGGATGTGCGGGACGCCAGCCTTTATTCCCTGCGCGACCAAGTGGGGGTGCTGATGCAGGATCCCTTTATCTTCAAGGGAAGCATTCTGGATAACATACGTTACGGAAGATGGGATGCCACGGATGAAGAGTGTAAGGAGGCGGCCCGCATGATTTTCGCGGATAAGTTTATCCAGCGGTTGAGCGGCGGGTATGAGCATATGCTGGAGGAGCGGGGCAGCGGCCTGTCCGCCGGAGAACGGCAGCTGATCAGCTTCGCAAGGATTGTGCTGAAAAATCCCTCCATTGTGATCCTGGACGAGGCTACCAGCGCCATTGACACGGAGACGGAGCTGCTGATCCAGGAAGCGCTGGAGGTGCTGCTTCATGGCAAGACGGCCTTTATCGTGGCTCACCGGCTGTCCACCATCCGGAATGCGGATCGAATCCTCTATATCGGCAACAAGGGCATCGCGGAGGAGGGCACCCACGAAGAACTGATGGCGAAGAAGGGGCTTTATTATGAATTGGCAAGCTGCTCGTAGAGGGTGTAAAAACAGAAAAGGAGGCGGCCGCTGCCGGAAGGCTGCGGCAAAGAACTATGAAAAGGATTCAGACAAAGATCATGATACTGGTTATTCTGGCTACGATGGGTATTTCTGTTATTAATGTGGCGCTGAGTACGGTGATTTCCCGGCGTTCTACTCTGACAGCCATTGAACAGGCGCTGACTGAGACCACGGACCTGGCTGCCTTGGCTGCCCAGAACATGATTGCAACCTATACCTTGACTGTTGCGGAAATTGCTTCCTCTCCCATGCTCTCATCTCCGGAGGTGACGGATTTCGAGAAGCAGGCTTTTCTGCAGACGAAGGTGGATGCGTATTACATGCGTCTCGGGGGAATGGCGGATATCCGGGGATATGATGCAATACATGATACGGATGTCTCGGGAGAGCTTTTCTTCCAGGAGGCCCTTCAGGGAAAAAGCTATATGTCCACCCCATACAGACAGGGCGATGACGGATATCTGGTGGTATCCGCGCCCGTGGTGGCGGAGGGCACGGTTCAGGGCGTGGTCTATTTCCAGTGTGATACCAATCTTTTGCAGTCCATTATCGATGGCATACAGATCGGAGAAGACGGGGACGCTTATATTCTGGATAAGGAAGGGACTACCATCGCCGCTTTGGAGATAGAGGAGGCATTGAGCCAGGAGAACCTGATCAGGGAAATGGCGGCCAATCCAAATGACGAGTATATACAGGCGCTGGGTTCCATTGAACAGAAAATGATTGCCGGAGAGCGCGGGGTGGGGAGATATACCTATCCGGAGGACAATGCGGATTACATCCAGGGTTACGCTCCCATTACCGGTACGGATGGATGGAGCGTAGGCGTGACGATCAGCGAGGATGAATTTCTGCACTATGCCTATGTGGGAAATAATGTCCAGCTGGCGGTGGGAATAGCGCTCTGTCTTCTTGTCATACTGATCGCTGCGCTTGTGTGCCGTTCCGTCACGGGTCCTATTGTCAGGTGCGCCGGGCGCCTGCATGCCCTTTCCGAAGGTGATCTTAAGAGCCCTGTCCCTCAAGTGGCGACGAGGGATGAAACCCGGATCCTTTCCGATTCCACCGCACATCTGGTGGAGAATTTCAGGGTTATGCTGGCGGAGATCGGAGCCATACTCAGCAGCATCGCCGACGGTGATCTGACCGCAGGAAGTGTGGCGGATCATTATCCCGGTGATTTCCGGGCGCTCCAGGAAAGCCTGCAGACCATCAGCGATAAACTGAATCACGCCCTGGGAGGCATTGCTGAGTCCGCCGGCCACGTCTCCAATGGCTCCGCCCAGGTGGCGGCTTCCAGCACTGCCCTTTCCCAGGGATCCACGGAGCAGGCCAGCGCCGTGGTACAGCTTTCCGCCACGCTGCAGGACATAGACAGGGATGCGAAGAAGACGGCCCAGCTGTCAGAGCAGGCGAAAACCGCCATGGAAGGCGCCCGGGTGCAGCTTCTGGAGAGCAGCAGGAATATTGAGGATCTGAATCAGGCAATGGATCTGATCACCACCACCTCCAATGAAATCAAGCACATCATAGACACCATTGAAGATATCGCTCTCCAGACCAAGATCCTGTCACTGAACGCCTCCGTGGAAGCCGCGAGGGCCGGTGAAGACGGGAAGGGCTTTGCGGTGGTGGCAGACGAGATCCGGGAACTGGCATTAAAATCGGACGAGTCCGCAAAGGCGACCATGGATCTGATTCAGCGCTCCATTGAAGCTGTCGGCAACGGCGGCCAGGCTGTCACAAACGTCACAACCTCCGTGACCCGGTTGACGGAGCTGACGGGGCAGGCGACGGAGCAGGTGGAATCGATGGCGGAGGCGGTGGAGAGACAGACGGATTCTATCGACCAGGTCACCCAGGCGGTGAGCCAGATTTCCGATGTGGTACAGTCCAATTCCGCCACTGCCGAGGAAAGCGCCGCTATCAGCGAGGAGCTTTCCAATCAGGCATCGGTGCTGAATGGCCTGGTGGGCGGATTTGTGCTGCGCCGGCCATAGCAAACCCACACTACTTCTGTCTCGTTTCAAAAGAAAGAGGAGTCCGGTGACACGGAGAAGCCCGGAGAGGGAGAGCCGGGCGATGCGGAGAAGCCCGGAGAGGGAGAGCCGGGCGATGCGGAGAAGCCGGGTGGAGTGTCTTCCGGCGATTCTGATCATTCTGAAACAGGGGAAACACCTGGAGGAACGGACAAGCCCGGGGACAGCACCCATGCGGAGAGACAGGGGAGCTTCGGCGCCGCCAGGGAGCCAAAGACCGGGGATGCCGCCCCTGTGGGGATATATGCCACGGTGGCTATGGTAGCCGGCCTGCTTTACATATGGCTTTGTTTTGCCGGAAAAAGAGGAATGACGGAAGCGGGTAAGAGAGAATGCGTATCAGCCATTGCCGGATGGTCGAAAAAGGGTGGAAGGTGTCGTAGATCTGTGGCGCTGGCAGCTATCTTTTTCGTTCTGGTATATTATCACAGCATCGGGAAGTGTGCCGAAGCGGAATTTGGATCAAGCATGCAGGCTGCCAAATAGATGACATATCACGCAAAAGAAGCGTGAAAACGTCTCGCGGTGGCGTGGGTGTGAAAAATAACAAACTGTTACAATTGGGGCGGCCTGTTTGAATCCCTGTCTTGAAACTTTGCTTGTTTTAGGATATATTAGAAGAGTAGCAGATTTAGAAACATAATGTGAAAATGCATCCTGTTCTGGGGCGTAAACGCTATAGGGAAAGGATGTTTTGGAATGGAGGAAAAAATGAGTGACGTATATGTGGAATGTCTGGTTCAGGCAAAGTCTTCTGCGTTGTGGAAATTTGTAAGAGTTTTATTGATGGTGCTGACAGTGCTTTTTGCCATTTTCATGTTTGTTATGCCGCTGGCGTTTATCCCTGCGGTGGTGTTTGGCGTGGGCGCTTATTTTTCCAGCTGGCTCAAGATCGGAAGAGCACACGTCTGAACTCCAGTCACAGTTCAGGATC
>CANDMD010000129.1 GCA_947385725.1 uncultured Lachnospiraceae bacterium
AGCCGGCGTCCTATAAGCCGTCTGTGAAGGAACGTATTTCCAGGGCAACAGTAGCCTATATCGGAAACCAGTACCTGACGATTGGCAATGATGGCGAATGGAGAATCGGAGAGGACGACAACCCAAAAGGCGTGATACAACAGGCGGATCAGGGTATTTTCTATAACCAGACCAATATCACGAATCTGATCGTGGGAAAAGATGTGATGGGCATTGGAGATTATGCCTTCACAAACTGTGGCCTGAGAAGCGTTACATTTGGCAATGGTTTAGGGTGTCTGGGAAATAATGCGTTCCAGAACTGCGGAAACCTGTCGCAGGTGAATTTTGACCTGAGCGCCAGCGTATCCGTGCTGGGTTCCCATTGCTTTAATAACTGTATCAGCCTGCAGACGCTGAACCTGCCCGGAAATATACAGGAGATCGGCGACAGCGCTTTTGAGGGATGTCAGAATCTGGCCAATTTGAACATGATTCACGAGGGGTATGCGGGCAGTCTGACTGCAATCGGGAAAGATGCTTTCAAGGATTGTTCTGCATTGACCAGGCTGGAGTTCCCTTATACTTATGGCGAACAGCTGGATGTCAGCGTGTTCCAGGGATGCAGCAGTCTGTCGCATATTAAGACTGCAGGAAACAGTGCCTTTACCCTGAAACAGGGTGATGTAAGCAATTACGGCTTTGACCAGTTCAAGGAAACCGTCCTGAAGGCTTTCTATTTAGAGGGTCCCAAGACCTGCGCACTGCATACTACGGCAACAGAACAGAGGATTGCGTATAAGTTCCATGACCCGGACTTGAATATGGATGTCTATGAACTGGTGGTGGATGAAACAGGTTCAGGCGGTACGGTAGGCGTCATTTACTGGGTGAATGAAGAGGGAAGAATCGTAAGGTGTGAAATGGAAAACTCTACAGACAGGATGGAGACCATCACACTTCCCGAGGTGGTAGGACCGAAGAATATTGTAGGCATTGATTCAGGCACTTTCCAGAATAAGTGCTGGCTGAAGACGATTACCATTCCCGCTTCCGTGACATACATTGCAGAAAATGCCTTCAGGGGAAGCCACCGACTGGAAAACGTACTTTTCACCCAGGCGGAAAATATAAAGACAATCGGGGCTGGAGCGTTCAATACACAGGAGGCGACGGGACACATCCAGCAGTGTACAGGATTAGAGGGCAGGGATGCGCATTTGAATTTTGTGGGAACCATATCCTCGAACAGCCGTCCCTTTACCTATGCGATGACACCTTCGGAATATATTAATACAGGTTCCCAGTACAGGACTTATATCACGTATTACAGCGGCTGGCCTACGAATCTGGTGGTAAGGTATAATGAGACGACAGACTCGAATGAACTGATTGACTATCCTACGTTTGCGGATCTGTCGTCCGGTACAAAGTACACAAAAGCAAATTATGCATATATGACGGATGAACTTGTGGCAGCTGCTGCGGATGCTGTAAAGACGTATAATCAGCCAAATGCATCTGACTATGAAAAGCAGATCATTAATGCAGTGATGAACCTGGAACTGCCCGACGGCATTGAATCCATTGCCACGGTTGACGCTTCCGGTAACCTTGTGGAGGATGCGGGATCTGTCAGCGGCGGGGACGCAGGGGCTGTGAATAAGGGTTTGTTTGCCTACAAAGAGCAGGCTGATAAGGCGCTTATAAACACACATTCTATTAGAAAGACCCTGACGACAGAGAGTCTGCAGGCAGTGAATCCGGGAGCATTCCGCGATTGTGATACCATTACAGGCGTTACTTTTAATGGCCCCATAAAGTCAATTGGAAACTATGCTTTTGACGATTGTGATAACCTGTCAGCGGTTAATATATCGGAGTCAATTGATCAACTGGGACTCAGACCTTTTACCAACTGTAAGAGTCTTTCAAATGTAAACTTTAACGGAAGTGAGAAATTCGGCTGTGACAATTCCATCATCTTTGAACTTGGCACAGGTGGAAGTAAGGCAAAAGTGGTGGAATATCTGTGTGGAAGAGTGGCAGGTAGTGTAAAGCCGGAGGAACTGGCGGGCGTGACGGAAATTTATCCGGAAGCGTTTATGAGTACGGGAGTCAGAACAATTGACCTGAGCCAGTCGGCAATCACGGATGTACCGGAAAGTGCTTTTCGGGAAACCAATGCGCTGTTCCAGGTAGTGTTGCCAAATACCTGCCGGAGTATCAGCCAGGATGCCTTTACGGATAGCAGCATTTATGAGATTACGATTCCCAGAAGCGTATCCGTTATCAGTAATGATGCATTTAGGGATATCAAGCAGGGCGATTATGCCGGTATGACCAATACTGAGAAAGGGCATCTGGTGTTCTACTGTGCGGATGACAGTGTTGCTGCAATCTTTGCGGATAAGTATAACCCGCCCATTCATCATGAGCCTGTGAAAGAACCTATCTATTATAAGGTGACATTCTTTGATGAGGACGGAAAAGTTTTAGGAACTTTTGATAAGGTGGAAGAGGGATCCGATGCAAGCGACCTGGTTGAAGCACCGGCGAAAGAGGGATATACATTTACCGGATGGGTGCCTTCTGTGGACTGTGTGACGGAAAATCTAACCACCACAGCACATTATCAGCCCATTGACCCTGAGACCCAAAAGGTGACGGTTACCTTTCTTGACCATGACAACAAAGTACTCAAGGAAGTGAGGGTTGCTAAAGGTGAGAGCGTAGAATTTCCCCGTGATCCTTCCCGTGAGGGATATATCTTTACTGGATGGAATTTTATTACCAAAATTGAGGAACCCACTAAAGTCGTGGATGGCAGAATTGAAAATGTGCAGAAAGATCTGACCATCATGGCGACATATGAGAAGATTGATTCCACTTCCGGTCAGCATGTAGTCCGTTTCCTTGACTGGAATGAGACGGTGCTCTCTATCCAGAGAGTGGATGACGGAAAGGATGCCATTATTCCGAGGGATCCTGTGCGTGAGGGCTATACTTTTGAAAAGTGGCTTCCTTCCCCTACGAATGTGACGAAGGATCTGGATGTATATGCACAGTATATCCAGGGTGGTGGTAATTCCGGTAACCCGAACGACCCGAATGATCCAAACAACCCGAACAACCCGAATAACCCCAATAATCCGGGTGGAACCACCAGCGGCAATGGAAGCGGTAATGGCAGCAATTCGAAATTTTATACGCTGACGGTACAGAACGGAAGCGGATCCGGCAGTTATGTGGCGGGGGCACAGCCTATCGTAATAGCGAATGATCCCAGTTCCACCCAGGAGTTCAGCCATTGGACGATTGATCCGGAGAATACGACGATTGCCAGCAAGGTACTTTCCGCAACGGTGATCACAATGCCGGAAGGAAATGTTACCGTGACGGCACACTACAGGGCGAGATCATCAAGCTCCAACGGAAGCGGTACTTCTTCCAGCGCTAACTCGGGAAGACGGCCCAATAATACCGGCACCGTATCCAATGGAGGTACCACGGTAGTCATTGATAAGAACGGTATTTCCAACACCGGAGTGGTGGCGGCTACGGTAAACGGTTCATCGGATAATTTCGTGATCAAGATAACGGAGAGTGCCGAAGCATCAGAAGCGGCAGTAAGGGCGTTGATGGCCGAGTATGGCAGCCTGGATAATATTAAGTATTTCCCCATGGATATCTCACTGTATGATTCCACGGGCACGAATAAGATTACGGATACTACGGGATTATCTGTTGATATTACGTTGCCGCTGCCTGATTCCCTGATTACTTACGCGGGTAATAACAAAGTGGCGGGAGTGGTAAATGACAGGCTGGATAAATTGAATGCGAAGTTTACCACGATTTCGGGAGTTTCCTGTATCACCTTCAGGGCAGAGCATTTTTCACCTTATGTGATCTATGTGGACACTGCGAATCTGTCCGCCGGGGGAAGTGCCGATTCCACGCCTAAGACGGGAGACGGTATCCATCCCAAGTGGTTCCTGTCAGTAGGCCTGGCGTGTCTGTCCTTCGTAATGTTCATGCAGAAGGATAAGAGAAAGCCGCAAAAGGTGAAGGTAAAAGCAAAAGCAAAATGAAATGCGTAAAGTGAAAGCGCAAGGCGAAACGAAATGCATTAAATGAAGCACAAGGCGAAACGAAATGCATTAAGTGATAGCACAAGGCGAAAGCGAAATGAAATGCGCAAAGTGAAAGCGCAAGGCGAAACGAAATGCATTAAGTGGAAGCACAAAGTGAAATGAAATGCGTAAAGTGAAAGCATAAAGCGAAACGAAATGCGCGAAGCGAAAGCATAAAGTTGAAAAGGGAAAGCGTATGAGAAAAAGGAAACGTTTAAGCGGAATCCTGCTGATCATAGCAGCGCTGATCATTATGCAGCTCCCTGTATCGGAGGCAGATGCGGCATCGTCATCTGCTTCCGATTTTAAAATTGAGAGCGGCGTACTTGTAAAATATCGTGGAACGGAGACAAATGTCTCGATCCCTGACACGGTGGAGGTCATCGGTGAAGGCGCCTTTGAGGACAATACAAGGGTGGAACTGGTGGTCGTTCCTAATTCTGTCAAAAGGATTGAGGCCTATGCGTTCTGGGGCTGTGACAATCTGGATACGGTGGTGTTGGGGAAGGGACTGACAGAGGTGGAGAATTTTGCCTTTGCCGGCTGCGGCGGCCTGGTGCAGATGACCATTCCCTCCAATATCCGCTCCATCGGTGCCTCGGCCTTTGCGGATTGTGTGAACCTGAGGGATATCAGTATTGCGTCGGAGACCACGGATATTGATGCATCGGCCTTTGACGGCTGCTACAGGCTGACAATCCACTGTGAGCCGGGATCTGTGGCCGATAAATATGCACAGGAATTTTATGAGCGTCAGAAAGAAATGCCGGAATATCAGGATGTGCCGGAATATCCCGGGGAGGATCATAATGGAGGAAATTCCGTAACACCTGTTCCTGATAATACGGTTCCAAGCGAGCCTTCCACCACGCCGGTTCCCGGAAATGTGTTGGGAAGCACGCAGATCGTGGGCAACCATGCGGTATTTTTCATTGATAATAAACTGCCAACAGTGATGAGCAGTATGGAAGGTCTGCCGTCATCGGCGGATACCCTTGAACCTGTGGGAGACCTGATGCAGGCGGCAGGGAGTACTTCAAAGTATACCATAGTGGATAATCGGATCATTGCGGATCAGGCGTATTATCGAAATATGGAACTGGGTGAGGCGGCGATTCCGCTGGGGATTGAGGAACTGGGACAGTTTTCCTTTGCCAGAAGTTCTGTAACGGGCGTTACCGTTCCGGTTGGAGCGAAGAAGATCTCTTATGGTGCCTTTTACCACTGTGACGGCCTGGAGAGGGTATCTCTTCCGACCAGTATTACGCTGGTGGAACCGAAGGCTTTTTCCTATACGCCCTGGTTGGAGAATTTCCTCAGTGGAATGCCTGTGGAGGGTAACGAGAGCAGTGATGGGAATTACCTGATCAGCGGAGGCGTCCTTGTGGCATACCGCGGGACGGATTCCCAGGTGGTGATACCTGATGGCGTAAGGGTGATTGCGGCGGACGCTTTCCGGGATCACGGGGAACTGGAGAGCGTTATGATACCGGACAGCGTGACGGTGATCGGAGAGGGCGCTTTTGAGGGCTGCGGCAATCTGACAGCGGTTTCATTGGGGAGCAAGGTATATCAGGTCAAGGACCGGGCCTTTGAAGGCTGTGGCATACAGCAGATAACGTTGCCGGAATCCGTCCAGGAAGTAGGAATCCGGGCGTTTGGAAATGCGGAGGTAAGTTTTGCGGGGGAGGCCTTTGAGATCCCCAACAGTTATGAGACCACGGCAACGCGTCTTTCCAATGAAGATTACAGAAATCCTTCAGGCGAGCCGGGAGAAGCAGGTGTGACGGTGGTCGGTATGGACGGCGCTTATGCGGAACTGGAGGGAGCGGGCAGAAGTTATACTCTGGCGGTGACTCATATTGATGATACTTCCGCCCTGGAGCAGGCCTGCATCAGGTCTTTTAAGACTTCTCTGCCGGAGAATATGGCAGTCTATGATCTGACCTTGCTTGATTCCGGCGCAGTACCGATCACAAAGCTGGGACGACAGACCCTGACGGTGATCCTACCCCTGCCGGAGCATTTAAGCGGCCAGCGGCTGCAGGTACTGACCCTGGACAGAAACGGTCAGCCGGAACTGCTGGCGGCGGAACGGGTGATGATGGAAGGCGTGGAATCGGTCAGATTCCGGACAAATCATTTGTCACCTTTTGGAATTTATGGTTTAGGCATGGACGATTCCCAGGAGGGATTGCAGGAGATCAGTGTGGAACTGACCAGCCAGAGTGAAGGTCCTGTTGTGAAGGGCGGCGGTGTGGGGAATGTTTCCAAGATGATTGCCAGCGGACTGGCGCTTGCATTGGGGATCCTGCTGATCGTGATGGGAACGCTTCAGCGCAGAAAACATAGATAAAATAATTTCCTAAAAAGTATTTATAAAAAGGCATTTGGTATGAAAGCTTTTAAAAGAAATTATTTGGTTTGAAATATTTAAAAGAAATTATTTGGTTTGATGCATTTATGAGAAAACAATCGGTTTAATTCATTTATAGGAAATATAGATGAAATGATAAGGAACCAAGAAAGCGTCCCGGCATAAAATGTAATAAGTATATGCCGGGGCGCTTATTATTATGCAGCGAGTACGAGAACAACTAAAGATTTCTTTCCCGGGGGAAGCAGACGGAAGCGGAATCACGGCAGCCGTATTGGACACCGGAATCGGACATCATCCGGATCTGGCGGGCAGACTGATCCGGTTCCAGGATTTCGTAGGATACAGGAGCCAGATGTATGACGACAATGGGCACGGAACCCATGTATGTGGTATCCTCTGTGGAAACGGTTCCCTGTCCCAGGGGAAATATATGGGTGTGGCGCCGGGAGTTCGGCTTGTAGTAGGCAAAGTGCTGGATGAGAAAGGGGACGGCTCCACAGAGAGTATGTTGAAAGGACTGGAGTGGGTCTTAAGAATAAGGGAACAATGCAGGATCAGGATTCTGAATATTTCCGTGGGGATCGGAACGCTGGATGAGACAGGAAAAGAACAGCAGCTGAAAAGAATGATAGAGAGGGTGTGGGACAGTGGTGTCCTGGTGATCTGCGCTGCCGGAAATAAGGGACCTGAGCCGGGGTCGATCTCTGCGGTGGGAGGGACTAATAAAGCAGTGACAGTGGGGTGTCATGACGGAAGCTATGAACCGGATTCTCCCGGGAGATGTGAGACTTATTCCGGCAGGGGAGTGGAGGGTGCCGCACTCCGCAAGCCGGATCTGGTGGCACCGGGGACAGATATTGTATCCTGTAATGTGCATTGTTACAGGCTTCGCGGGAAGTTCCGTAACGCCTATGTGGCAAAGAGCGGCACCTCCATGGCGACGCCAATCGTGTCCGGCGCCGCCGCACTTGCCTTCCAGAAATTTCCGCAGATGACCAATGCGGAATGTAAACAAAAGCTGCAATATACCGCCACGGACCTGCACTTGCCCTGGAACCAGCAGGGCTGGGGGATGGTAAATGTGGAGCGACTTTTGAGAACTGAAGATAGGGCGCGCAAATGGAATGCTCGATTTTTATAGGGCATTTTCCTTGCTTCGGGAACTGGAAAATAAGAATGCAGATGCATTAAAAGGGTGGTTGTCAGCTATTTACCAGAAATACATCATCAGATATGAACCCGGCTACCTGAATCGAATGGCAATTGGTAAATATGATATGGACCAGTTGACCGATATAGCAGATCGTATGAATTATCTGACAGAGTATTATGTTTCCAGGAGTTATAATTTACCCGGCATGATGCGGGACTTGCAGGATGAAACAGGGCTGTCCCCAGACTGCTGTGAGTATTGGGCGGAGATAATAGATCAAAATTACCATACATTAAAAATGAATTTTATTTTGGAGGAACTAAAGGAGATTAGAAGGATAAATGAGTCTTAAGACAGTTCCAAATACATTGACACTTTACAGTTTATACCCGTTTTGCTATACTTAGGGTGTAACAGTCAGGTGGATCATAATAGTAGAAAGCGGGTGATTGTATGCCAAATGCTGCGGAAATCATAAAAGATTACGTCAGTGAATTTTCAAGGCTTCAAAACTGGATGATAGCTATCAAAGATACGAATCCGGAAACTTACAATTCAATGTATGACAGATATATTGAATTAAAAGTTACATTGTCAAGTCTGGGGGTCAATTTTGCCGAACTGGATAAGATAAAACAATAACAATCATCTTTGTAAGATAAGGAACTGTCGAGATTAATTCTTTGACAGTTTCTAAGTCCAGGGTGTAATATCTCTTGAATCAGAAAGGGAGTTACACCTTTTTATATTGTGACAGTCAGGAACAGTGTAACTTTGCAAGTAACAGTTCAGACAGCCTCTCCCGCGAAGTCAAAATTGCATTCCTATGCAATTTTGCGAGAAAAAAATGCATTGACACGCCCCGTATGATTGTATACAATAATACGGGGCGTACATTGTGGAGTTTACCATGTACGCGACCATTATGGCTTGTTTTGCAAGGAGGAAACCGCATGAAAGATAATGAAGCATTTCAGAATCGTCCGGTGTCGATGAACCAGAAGAATAATCTTCTTGAGATCGAGGAGCATATGTATATATTGGATGATGTGAAAAAGCCCAATGTTTTCCGCAACATGTTCCCATACTCCGAGATTCCCAAGATTCCTTTTAATGACAGGATCGTGCCTCACAATATGCCCAGAGATATCTGGATTACCGATACCACCTTCCGTGACGGGCAGCAATCGAGGGCGCCTTACACCACGGAACAGATCGTGACCATCTTCGATTATCTGCACAGGCTGGGAGGGCCAAACGGCATGATCCGCGCCAGTGAGTTTTTCCTGTACAGTAAGAAGGACCGCGATGCAGTCTATAAATGTATGGAGCGGGGGTATGAGTTTCCGGAGGTTACCAGCTGGATCCGCGCCAGCAAGGAGGATTTCAAGCTGGTGAAAGAGATTGGCATGAAAGAGACCGGTATTCTGGTAAGCTGTTCAGATTATCATATTTTCCTGAAGCTGAAGATGACGAGACGCCAGGCCATGGATCATTATCTGAGTGTGATCAGGGAGTGTCTGGAGGAGGGAATCAGTCCGAGATGTCATCTGGAGGACATCACCAGGGCTGACATTTACGGTTATGTGGTGCCTTTCTGTCTGGAGCTGATGAAGCTGATGGAGGAATACCAGATTCCCATCAAGGTTCGTGCCTGCGATACAATGGGATACGGTGTCAACTATCCCGGCGCGGTGATTCCCCGGAGTGTACAGGGTATTATCTATGCCATACATACCCATGCGGGAGTGCCCCATGGGCTAATCGAGTGGCATGGGCACAATGACTTTTACAAGGCGGTGTCAAATTCCACCACGGCATGGCTTTACGGCTGTTCCGGCATCAATACATCCCTGTTCGGGATCGGCGAGAGGACGGGGAATACGCCTCTGGAGGCAATGGTGTTCGAATACGCCCAGTTAAAAGGTCATTTGAACGGAATGGATACCACGGTGATCACGGAACTGGCGGAGTATTATGAGAAGGAGATCGGCTATCGGATCCCGCCCCGCACGCCTTTTGTGGGAAAGAATTTCAATGTGACCAGAGCCGGCATCCATGCCGACGGACTGTTAAAAAATGAGGAGATCTACAATATCTTTGATACGGAGAAATTCCTGAACCGTCCTGTGCTCTGCGCGATTTCCAATACCTCCGGACTGGCGGGCATTGCCCACTGGATCAATACCTATTATAAGCTGAAAGGCGAAAAACAGATCGACAAGACTTCCGAGCTTGTAAAGGAGATCAAGCTGTGGGTGGATGAGGAGTATGCAGGCGGGCGCGTCACTGTCCTCACGGATGATGAGATCCTGGCGTGCCTGGAGCGTGTCTGCAGGGAGAAAAATATTACTATCGGTTAGGCGGCGGGATGCAGTGCGGAGAGGTGCGGTCATGGGCACCGGATTCCCGGAGAGCCGGACAGGAAAGGCGTAGATTTAAAATGGGAAATTATGATGTAAAGCAGGAAGTGACGGACAAATACTCCCTGCGTGGGAGGGTGTTCCACAAGCTGAGAGAGGACATCCTGAGCGGAAAATACGAGGAACATGAGGAACTCAAGGAAGTGGCTATCGGCGAGGAACTGGGTGTCAGCCGCACCCCGGTGCGGGAGGCGTTCCGGCAGCTGGAGCTGGAGGGGCTGATCCAGATCATTCCCAACAAAGGCGCCTATGTGACCGGAATCACGGAAAAGGATGTGAAGGACATTTATATGATCCGTTCCCTGCTGGAGGGGCTCTGTGCCAGATGGGCCACGGAGATCGGAAGAGCGTCGTGTAGGGA
>CANDMD010000130.1 GCA_947385725.1 uncultured Lachnospiraceae bacterium
CTTGCCGTGCATAAGGCTCATCGGAACGCCCATCGAGCCGTCGCAGAAAGTACCCTGTCTCCCCTGTGCCGTCCCTTCCTCCACAAACCCAAGCCGCCTGGCACGATCGGAGCTGAACTGTTACGAAGAATCAATGTGACAGTCTATTTTACTATTGAATTTCCGCATAGAAATGATATCTTTATAATAAAACACCTTACAGAAAGAACGATGCTACCATGAGAACGCGTTTACATCCTATGTTAAAAAGAGTTTTTTTCTATCTGTCCCTGTGTCTTCTGCTCTCCGCCTGCGGAACGGCGGCGCAGGAGACTTTTCGGGGAAGCGACACAGTGTCAGAGTCTCAGGGAAGCGCTGCGGTGCCGGAATCCCGGGAAAGCGCCGTGGTGTCAGAGTCCCGGGAAAACGCTGCGGTGCCGGAATCCGCTTCCGGGTCAGACAGTGCTTTGTCTGAATTACAGGTTCACTTTATTGACGTGGGGCAGGGAGATTCCACTCTGATCCTGTGCGGTGGGGAAGCCATGCTGATCGACGCAGGGGATAACGGCAAGGGAACCACCATACAGCTGTATCTGCAGAAACAGGGCGTCGAAGCCCTGACCTATGTGATCGGCACACACCCTGATTCCGACCACATCGGCGGCCTGGACGTAATCCTTACCAAATTTGACTGCGGCACGGTGATTATGCCGCAGACTGCTTCCGATACCACTTCTTACCGAGATGTGATTGACGCGCTGACATACAGAAATTATCAGATTACGCCTCCCCTGGCAGGCGACAGTTATCACCTGGGGGACGCGGAATTTACAATTGTGGCGCCAAACGGTGAATACGCTGATGACAATAATTCTTCCGTGGGGATCCGGCTTGTGCATGGAAATAACAGTTTCCTGTTCACCGGTGATGCAGAGGCAAAAGCTGAGGCAGATATGCTACAGAACGGAATCGACATAACGGCGGACGTGCTGCACACAGGCCATCATGGCAGCGCCACCTCCAGCAGCCGGGATTTTATCGACAGGGTTGCTCCAGCATACGCTGTGATCAGCTGTGGGAGGGATAATTCCTACGGCCACCCCCATGAGCAGACCCTGGATACCCTGCGGGAATCTGGCGTCCAGGTCTTCCGGACGGACGAACAGGGCAGCATCGTCGCCGTAAGCGACGGAAGCTCCATCACCTGGAACAGGGAGCCCTCGCAGACCTGGAGTGCCGGCACAGAACCGGAATCCGATACCGCTTCCCCGGCAGATACGCCTGTGCCCCTCCCCGGGGCTGAAACCGTAATTCCTGAGGACAGCACTGTTACCTATGTGCTGAACCACAATACGCACAAATTCCACGAGCCCGGCTGCCGCAGCGTTCCGGACATAAAGGAATCCAACCGGGAAGACACCTCCCTGTCCATGGAGGAAATCCTGGCGGCGGGATATGTGCCCTGTAAAATATGTAATCCCTGAAACGCTTATCACCGCACTTCATCGGCGGTCTGCCATACCTTCCAGCCATGAAAGGCCTGCCTGCACAAAGCACTCTGCAGGCAGGCCCTTTCACCAAACGCCAAGCTACAGCAGGGGAGCAATCGCCTTCATCAAACGTCCTGTCAGCTTCACCGACCATTTTTCCCTGCGGACCGTTTCCATGGTGACCTGCCTGCACTTTGCAAGGGTGGACTGGAAGTCCGCTTCGATCTCCCGGATGCAGTCCGTACGATACATATAGGTGGCGCATTCAAAGTGATGGTACAGACTGCGGTAATCCAGATTGATGGTGCCCACCACCGCCTCCGATGAATCGCTGACAAACACCTTGGCGTGGACAAATCCCGGCGTGTATTCGTATATCCCGATCCCTGACTCCAGCAGCGACGCGTAATGGGTTTTCGCCAACGCGTAGGGAACGGCCTTGTCCGGGATTCCCGGCAGCAGCAGAATGACCTCCACACCTCTCTCGGCGGCAAATTTCAGGGCGGTCTCCATCTCGCCGTCCAGGATCAGGTAGGGTGTCATGATATGTACATAGGACAGGGATCTGTTCAGGATATCCATGTACACCCGCTCTCCCAGCCTGTCGTCGTCCAGCGGGCAGTCCCCGTAAGGGATCACATACCCCTTTGCCGTTTCCACCGGCAGTGCCGGGCAGGACAGGAAGCGTTCAAACTCCTCCTGTCTTTCACCGATCCGCCACATCTGCAGGAACATCAGGGTAAAGCTTTTCACCGCCTCCCCTTTTAACATGACGGCCGTATCCTTCCAGTGGCCGAACTTTTCTTTCTGATTGATATACTCATCCGCCAGATTCACGCCGCCGTTGAAGGCCGTATGCCCATCGATCACCAGGATCTTCCGGTGATCCCGGTAATTATAGCAGGTGGATATAAACGGCGCCACCGGCGCGAACACCTTACACTTGATTCCCAGCGCCCGCAGCCGTTTCGGATAGTCCCGGGGCAGCAGGGCAAACTCGCAAGTTCCGTCATACATTATGCGCACATCCACGCCTGCTGCCGCTTTCCTGGCCAGGATCTCCAATACCCTGCCCCACATGAGCCCTTCATCCACAATGAAATATTCCATGAAGATAAATTGCTCCGCCGCCTCCAGCTGTTTCAGCATCTCCTCAAACTTATCCTCCCCCAGGGGGAAATAAGTGACAGAGGTATGCTCATACACAGGATGGCAGCCGCTTCTGTGCATATAATGCGCCAGCGCCGCCACGCCCGGGGCTTCCCCTGTCAGATGCCCCATGGTCTCCTCCGACTGCGGTATGTTCTCTTTCGTGTCCGTGATAATCTTGTGAAAATAGCCTTTCAATGCCCTGTGCCCCAGTTCGCTCCTGGTATAACAGAACAGGAGCACGCCGAATACCGGCAGGAGCATGATCACGATCAGCCATGTGATCTTGGAGGTAGGATTGATCCTGCTGTTCAGGAGACAGATTACGATAATAAATGTAAACAGCACCGTCCCCCCGAAGATATGCGGCAGAAATTGCCCAAACCATCGAAAGGCGCTGAACAGGATGAGGACCTGCGCCGCCAGCATCAGCAGAACCAGCCCAAAACGGCTGAATATGGCGTGAATGATACCTTTCTGCCCCTTCTTTAAAAGGGTCAGTCCCTTGTCCATATAATCTGTACTCATAATCCACCCTTCTAAAAGATCACGCGGCCTTTTCCTCTATGTCTTTGGAATACAATACTTTCAGGATGATCGGTGTCACCACAGATGATACAATAATCAGCAAAATTACGGAAGTAAAGTAAACCGGCGTGAGCAGACCCACCGAAAGTCCCTTTTGGGATACAATCAGCGCCACCTCACCCCTGGTCATCATACCTACGCCTATTTTCATCGAATCGCGCAGATTGAACTTACACAGACGCGCCATCAGCCCGCAGCCGATAATTTTTGAGAGCAGTCCGACAAGCACAAACGCAATGGAAAAAGCCAAAATACCCATGCTTATATTGTCTACGTTTGTCTTCAACCCGATACTCGCAAAGAAAACCGGTCCGAATATAATATAGGAGTTGGTGTCCATTTTCTGTGCTATGTACTGGGAATCCCGTATGGAACAAAGGATAATTCCCGCCACATAAGCGCCTGTAATGTCTGCAATGCCGAAATATTTCTCCGCGATGTATGCCATGGCAAAGCAGAGCGCCAGCCCCGCAATGGGAATCCTCCTCGTATGCGGATATCTGGCATCCACCCTCTTGAAAATGTGATAGATGATAAACCCTACCACAATCGCAAACACAAAAAATCCCACCGTGTTGAGCAACACGGTCGAAGGCTTTGACTCCGGATTCTTAAAACCGATCACGAAGGTAAGCACAATAATACCAATCACATCATCGATAATTGCCGCACTCAAAATCGTCGTACCGACCTTGCCCTTTATCTTGCCCATCTCTTTCAGCGACTCCACAGTGATACTTACCGAAGTAGCCGTCAGAATCGTGCCGACGAACACCGCCTTATAAAAGCCCTCCGATCCCCACGGCGAAACGCCGTAAAACGCCATATAGAGCAGCGCACCGCAGCCCAGCGGAATAAAGACGCCCGAACAGGCAATCAAAACGGCTATCGGCCCCGTTTTAACCAGGTCCTTCAAATCGGTTTCAAGCCCCGCCGAAAACATCAGCAGTATCACGCCGATTTCTGCCATCTGCGCAAGGAAATCCGACTGGTTCACCCATCCCAGAATGCTGGGTCCGATCAAAAGTCCCGCGATAATTTCTCCAACCACCTGTGGTGCTTTGCATTTTCTGGCCAGAATACCGCACAATTTTGCGAAAATGATAACAATTGCCAGATCTTTGAAAACTAAATATGACTCCAATTTCTTCCCCTTCTTTCATGATATCTGTGAATCTTCCAAAATCCAAGGATTATTTTATATCCCATTCCCAGTTTTGTCAATCAGAAACCCATCTGTAAGAACGGAGTTTCTGCCCCCGCAAGAATCAATTGAGATCATTCGTTACTTTTGTTTACCGCCCTGAAATAACGGCATCTATCAGTCCAAATTCCAGCGCCTCAGCGGCAGACAGGTAATGATCCCTCTCCGTGGCCGCCTCTATTTCCTCCAGGGTCTTCCCAGTATTTTCCGCCAGTATCCGGTTTAACCTGGCCTTGCTTTTCTGGATATGGTCAGACATAATCTGAATGTCCGTGGCCTGCCCCTGGATGCCGTTCCCATGAACCGCAGGCTGGTGTATCATGATCTCCGCATTGGGCAGTGCCATGCGTTTTCCCTTTGTCCCCCCTGCCAGCAGGAACGCCCCGAAGCTTGCCGCCAGCCCCAGACATATGGTGGAGACATCGCACTTGATATACTGCATGGTGTCATACACGGCAAACCCCGCCGTTACGGAGCCGCCCGGGCTGTTGATATAGAACTGGATATCCTTCTCAGGATCCTGCGCCTCCAGGAAAAGCATCTGGGCAATGATCAGGCTCGCCGAATGATCGCTGACTTCCTCCCCCAGAAAGATGATCCGGTCTGAAAGCAGCCTCGAATAAATATCGTAGCTTCTCTCTCCCCTGCTGGTCTGCTCCACCACATAAGGTACTAAACTCATGCCGCTGCCCTGCCTCCTCTCAGTGTAAAGGAACCGATGGTATGCCGCATCTTCATGCTCCCGTCGATCCTGCCCCGCCCGGGCATAAAGCTCCCCCTCCGCCTGTACTCCTGCGGCGTGCAGGCATACGCGCACCGAAATGCCTGGGTAAACGCCTGCTGCGAGCCATAACCCGCTTCCAGGGCGACCTCGACTATGGGCTGATCCGTTTCCGCCAGCTTCCTTGCCGCCTCATCAAGCCGCCTGCCCTGGATATATTTGTAGAGTGTCATGCCTGTGTGCTCCTTAAAAGTCCTGGCCGTATAAAATCTTGAGTAATTCAGCTCTTCCGCTATTTTCTCCAACGACAGATCCTTGTCCAGATTGTCCTCAATGTACCGGATGATTCTCTCTGTAAGTGACATCTCCTTCATATGCCGGTGCTCCTCCTTTAAACGTTCTATTTGCAGGCCCCACCATGACCTGTTATCAGGATTATAACATTGCGCCATCCACATGTCTTAATCAAAATTGCCCTTTCCTGACAAGAAGCTGTCCCCTGGATCTATGGATTGTCAAAAAGACCGGAAACAGTATTATGAAACACACTAATCTGCCGATATAAGGATTAAGGAACCATGTAAAAATATATCCACCTGTGAGTTGCCAATCCAACATCCCGTCTGCATTGCCATAAATGGCATGCGGACAGGTCATTGGATTGCAACCGCACAGGTGGAAAAATACTGCGAGGGGAGATTTCTGATATGATGACGGATATGAGACAGCTTATGGCTTCCATGGAAAACACACTGAAGCTGCAGAACCGCGCCCGCGCCCAGAGAAGGGCTGAGGAGGCGGAGCGGGACAAGAAGGAATTTCAGGAAAAGCTGATGCGCGCTTCCGCCAGCAAGCTGGAGCTCGAGGAACTGGCTTCAAAGGTCAAGGGCTCCGACGATGCCGTCCAGCGGGATCAGCTGGTCAGTATGATGGCGTCTGTTTCCAACCCTTTTTAAAAGAAGCATTCCATTCTTTTTGCGGAAGCTTCCAATTTTTAAGGGAGTGTCATCCGTTCTTTTTCAGGGAAGCGCTGTAACAGGCGCTTCCCTGCCTGGATTTTTCACGAAAACAGCTTCCTGACCTCCTCGTAACTACGGGCTGTCATCAGCGCCGACATTTCACAATCCCGAAATTTCACCACATAGGTCCATCTCCCGTAAGGCTCGATCCGCGTGATCCTGGAGAGGTTTACAATATATGACTTATGGCAGCGCATAAACCGGTCCGCATCCAGCCTGGCCTCCAGATCCGAAAGGGAGATGGAAGTTTTGTACTGTTCCGTTGCGGCCACAATGTTTGTGCTGCCCTCGGTGCGTTCAATAAACAGGATTTCCTCCATATCCAGGAAATAAGTCTGATCCTTCCCCCTGATCAACAGCTTGCCCCGGTAATGCTCGGAGCGGGATACTTTATCCGGCGAGGCGCTCTTTTCCTGTTCCCCGGCGTCCTCCGGCATAACGGCCGCGCTGCGTTTTCCTCCTTCGGGCAAGGTACTGCGGATGCGGTCCAGCGTTCTGGCCAGTCTGTCCATATTAAAGGGCTTGACCAGATAATCAAAGGCATAGATTTCAAAGGCATTTGCCATATACTCACTGTGGGCCGTGGCAAAGATCACTTTCAGCTTCGGATCCAGTTCCGTCAGCACTCTGGCGCAGTTCAACCCGTCCTCCCCGTTTAAATCAATATCCACAAACGCCACATCCGGCCTGTACCTGGCAAAATCCGTCACCGCTTCCGCAAAACCGCCACACTCCGCCACCACCTGATAGTCCGGCTGCTTCTCCACCATCCTGTGGAGAAGTCTTCTGATTTCCTGCTCGTCATCGATCAACATTACCTTTATCATTGCAAGATTACCTTTATCATTCCAAGATTACCTTTGTCATTCTCAGATTACTTTTATCATTCTCAGGATTCCTTTTTACTCTCCGCATAGGCATTGGCTCCTGTGCCGATATTTTTCTTCATCTCCGTGTCCGCCAGAACATTCTGCAGCTTATAATAATCCAGCACGCCGATATTTCCCTCCCGCAGCGCCTGAGCCATGGCCTTGGGAATCTCCGCCTCCGCCTGTACCACCGCCGCGCGCATTTCCTGCTCCAGGGCCACCGCCATGGCACGTCTTTCCTCCGCCCTGGCCTGGGCGATCTTATTGTCCGCCTCCGCCTGCAGGCTCTGGAGGTTTGCCCCGATATTCCTGCCGATATCGATGTCCGCAATATCTATGGAAATGATTTCAAAAGCGGTTCCCGAATCCAGCCCCTTATCCAGCACCAGCTTGGAAATATCGTCGGGATTCTCCAGCACTTCGCTGTGGGTGAGGGAGGATCCCACCGTGGTGACAATACCCTCGCCGATCCTGGCCAGCACGGTCGCCTCCCCGGCGCCGCCGATCAGCCTTACCAGGTTGGTCCTCACCGTCACCCTGGCTTTCACTATCAGCTCAATCCCATCCTTTGCCACAGCGGATATCAAAGGCGTCTCTATCACTTTGGGTGTTACGCTCATGGTCACTGCCTCAAAGACGTCACGGCCCGCCAGGTCTATGGCGGAGGCTTTCTCAAAGGACAGGTTCATACCCGCCCGTTCCGCCGCAATCAGCGCATTGACAACGCTGTCCACATCGCCGCCCGCCAGGTAATGCGCCTCCAGCTGGTTCGCCGTCACCTGTATCCCGGCTTTTGTAGCCTTGATCAGCGGAAAAACAATCTTCCTCGGCACCACGCGGCGCAGCTTCATCCCCACCAGGTTAAAGATGCCCACCCGCACATTGGCCGCTACCGCCGAGATCCACAGTCCCACAGGCACAATGGTAAAAAATGCCACAATCAGCAAAAATATCACACATAAGATAATTATTTTAATAACCATACAATCTCCCTATCCTTTCTTCCCCTCTAAGGAACTGTTAAGAATTAAAATCACCGCTTCCCCAGTGTCTCCGGCAGATGCACACGGATTTGCCAGTCAATGCTTCCCTGATTTCTTCACGATCAGCCTGTTCGCGCTGATCTTATAAATAACAATTGAACTGCCTTTTTCAATGTAGGTTCCCTCGGAAACGACATCCAGGTCAATCCCGTCAAAATTACCTTTCCCCGCAGGGTGGAGGTTTGTAGTCGCAATACCCTCCCTGTCCAGCAGATAGTTCAGATCCGATGTTCCCAGGGAGACATCCTCCGAATGCAGCGCCGTATCCAGAATAATCGGCGATCTGAACTTCCGATAATGCATCAGTCCCATAATGACCGCCATCAGTATACCCAGGATCACGATTACCACCACAGTCACCAGGATCCCTTCCTCCAGGGAATCCGTCACCAGAAATACCCCTGCCACCAGACAGATGATGCCGCAGATCCCCGGAGCCCCGAAACCCGGCACCACCAGTTCAATACCTACCAGGACAAATCCCGCGATCAATAGCGCAATGCCAATCCATACCAGCGTATCCATTTAACCCTTCACCTCCTGTCCCACAATAGTTTTTTTCAGCCTTACAGTAAATACGGTCTCTTTTTCATCAGATTTCAGCGAAATACTTCCGCCGTTCTTCCTGAGCACATTGGAGACAATGAACAGTCCCATCCCGTGCCCCGGCTCCTGCTTCGTGGTAAAACCCGGCCTGAACACAGCCGCCTGCCTGTCCTCAGGGATCGGGGAGCCGTTGTCCGACACTGAAAACAGGTAATCCTCCCTGTCCTCGCTGATCTCAAGCAGGAGCTTCCGTTCTGATTCCTTCTCCGCCAAAGCGGTGATGGCGTTATCGATCAGATTGGAGAGCACCCTGCAAAGCTCCCACGGTTCCATCTGCAGCTGCCCGAGGTCTGATTTTACCTCCACATAGAAGTCAATATGAGCCGATTCCGCTTCTCCCATCTTTGCCATCAACAGTGCGTTGATGGAGGGGACAGACGTGCGGATGGCCTTCCCCACTTTCATCATATCCCTGTATATGGGTTCCAGGTAATCATGAAGCTCCCTAAATTCCTCCAGTTCCACCATTCCATACACCACCTGCATATGGTTGAGATAGTCATGTCTCTGGCTCCTCAGCTCGCTGTTTAACTTCTGCATATGTCCGCAGCTCTCCAGAAGGCTGTCATAACGCCTGCGCAGCTTCTCATATAACAGAAGCATCCACGCCAGACAAAGCATCAGTATGACCACTACGGCAAGGCAAAAATAAAGACTGATATTCATTTCCATTTCTCCGTACATGTACTTTAAAACTGATTTCATTCTATCACAGTTTTTTTCCCAGCCAACAGGAAATTTCTGAAATATACATTTTCCGCGTCAAAATGTCATGCAAAGCACAATTGGCATCGAGCCGCTTCCCTTCAAGCGGCGATACGGGCAACAAGCGAAGCGTTTGCGTGCAATTTGCATCAGCCTCATCTATGATAGAGCAAAATATCTGCGCGCAAAACAGCAGGCCGTGCATATGGCGTTGATCCATAGCGACAGCCTGCTGCTCGTTACTTCTTATTTTTTTATTCTTAAGCAAGGTATTTCATATACTTTTCATCCACTTCATCATCCAGGAAAACGATCCCCAGGATCCCCGCCCCGGTATGCGCGCCTATGGCGCATCCCACCTGGGTTTCCACAATGTCCTTTACATGATACCTTTCCCGCAGCTGTTCTTTGATGTAAGTAAACGCTTCCTGATCCGTTCCGTAGCAGACGCCGATGGTCTGCTTTTCCAGGCTCTTACCCTGCTGCCCCACCATTTCCAGCATTTTATTCCGGGCATTCTTCCATCCCTTTACCCTGCCCACCGCTTTCAGCGACCCGTTTTCATCCACTATGATGATAGGCTTGATATTCAGGGCATTTCCCATGAGGAAGGAAGTGCGGCTCAGCCTGCCACCCTTAAAAAGGTAATCCAGCTCCGCCACCGTGATCACATGGACCATATGCTCACAGAAAAAGTGCGCCGCCTCCAGAAGCAGCTCTTCAGGCGCCCCGTTGCCCTGCATACAGAGCAGTCTCTCCACTACCAACCCGTATCCGATGGACGCGCACCTGGAATCAATGATCGTCATCCGGAAATCGGGAAATTCCTCCCTGACCTCCTGATAGGCGAGACGCGCTGCATTATAGGTTCCCGCGATCCCCGTTGAAAAGCATATGTATAAGACCTCATCCCCCCTCTCCGCAAAGATGCGGAAATGCTCCTCAAACATATACTGACTGATGTGGTAAGTTGAAATATCTGCTCCCGACTGCTGGATCCGGTAAAACTCATCCGCATTCAGATTTTTCC
>CANDMD010000131.1 GCA_947385725.1 uncultured Lachnospiraceae bacterium
AGATCCTGAACTGTGACTGGAGTTCAGACGTGTGCTCTTCCGATCTATATGACTTGGCATTAGAGAATGATAATATACTTAATTAAGAAGAAGGAGACCTTACTATGGGTAATATGAATTATATTAAAAAATTATTTTGCTTTTTATTTGCGACATTTATTATACTGTCATTTAGCATGACTTCATATGCTAAAGAAACAGACAATTTGGAGGAAAGTGTTGTAACAAAATCCGATGCTGATGTTATGTCCTTAGAAGGGCCGACCGTATATGTGGATTTGGACGAATATGGAAGCGGGGAATTGACTCGTGATGCAGATGGCAATTATAGTGGCGTATTAACTTCTAGAAGTGGAGTAACAGTTATTACATGTATAATGACAGGATATATAGATAGTATAGAAAATTATTATGAAATAGGTATAGCGTGGAATGGAAGTAATCAGGTAAACTATATATCAGCCGATAGCCTAACGGTAAAATCCACAAGTATACTTCATAGTGAAGAATATTGGTCTAATCCCATTTATGTTCCAGCAGGTAGTGATACAAAAGGATATAAGCCAGTAGGTTATGTTATGATTGATCCAGATGTAGAAAAGGTTAAGGTCCAAACAAGTGGATTAAAAGCTTTTTTTAATAACGAAGATTATTGGATAACGGTTAGTGAAATTTCTCAAACTATCAAACTGAATGATTTTTAAGTCACACATTTTTATAATTGGACAAATTTACTTTGTTATCTCTTGAAATATTTATTTAAATTAATATCAAAATATTATTGGTAAAAATCCCCTTGAATTTAGAAAGTGAAGTGATTCAAGGGGATTTTTTTCTCTCTATTGTCACGGCAAAACTCCTTTTCCCCTTTGGCAGATTTTCGTTTTCCCTCCCGATTATCTTTTTTGCGGTCCTGGGAAATGCGGATGAATGGGGAGAAATAGAAAGCTTCGCAAAAAGGAAGGAGATGTGGCTGCGTAAATACCTGGAACTTCCATCCGGCATCCCGACAGATGATACCTACCGTATCGTGATGGGGAACATTGGCACGGAACATTTCTACCAGGCTGCAGCGGGGCTGCTGATCCAGACAATAGAGGGAATCGTGCTGCTGTCCGGGAAGGAAAGCAGGGGATCCAAAAGGAAGCCGGGGGGGCAGGGGGAGGCAAAGGCACTGCAGACCCTGAATGTGTATTCAAATGACTATGGGATATGTCTGGCACAGAAATTCATTGATGAGAAGACAAACGAGATATCGGCGGCGCAGGAACTGCTGGGGCTTATGGACCTGTGGAATATGATCGTGACGGCGGATGCCATGAACTGCCAGAAGGATACTGTTTCTGCAATTGTATCGGGGAAAGGGGACTATGTGCTTGCCTTGAAAGGGAACCAGGGGCTGTTCCATGAAGAAGTCAGGGACTACTTTGAAGGAGGCGTACTGGAAAACCTGAAAGGGAAAGAAGGATGCTACAAAAAGACAGTGGAGCCGGAACACGGGGGAGTGCAGTCCGGGAATACTACATCACGGAGGACACGGACTGGTACAGTGAACGGGGGAAGTGGAAAAACTCAGGAGTTTCGGGATGGTGGGTAAGATTCTGGAGAAGATAAATCATCTCTTTATATTTTTATACGGCACCAGAAATGGTGTCGCGGTGCATATCGGTTTATTAGTTTAACCGTAACAGTTCAGCCATGCGGCACCGCGAAGTCAAAATTGCGTTCCTATGCAATTTTGCGAGACTTGCAGGCGCCAAAATGAGTTGAAAACTCATTTTGTGTGCATCATCGTAACAGTTTGGCCGAAGGCTGAACTGTTACGTTTAACCTGCATATGTATCCGGGGATGTTGACATGCGCGGGAATATAGAATATAATGAGACAATTCAGCTGCAGGGCAGCGGGAAACAGTTTTTCAGGGACAGGGATATGCGCAGACCGATATGGCAGATGACAGGAGGAAACAGTTATGTTGACATTGAAAAAGCCGCCCATGGGGTGGAACAGCTGGGACTGTTACGGCGCCGCCGTGAACGAGGCACAGGTGAGGGCAAATGCCGAATATATGGCAGAAAACCTGAAGGAATATGGCTGGGAATACATTGTGGTGGACATCCAGTGGTATGAGCCCGGTGCGGTGAGCCATGAGTATAACAAAGGTGCGAAGCTGGTGATGGATGGATTCGGACGGCTGATGCCCGCGGTGAACAGGTTTCCCTCGGCATCGGACGGGAAGGGATTCCGGCCGCTTGCGGAATATGTGCATTCCCTGGGGCTTAAATTCGGAATCCATATCCTGAGAGGGATCCCCAGGCAGGCCATACGGCACAACAGCCCCGTCCTGGGGACAAATATCCGGGCGGCGGAGATTGCGGATTTCGGGAATGTCTGTGCGTGGAACGGTGATATGTGCGGCATTGATATGAGCCGGGAGGGAGCCCAGGAGTATTATGACTCGCTCTTCGACCTGTATGCCGGATGGGGCGTGGATTATGTGAAGGTGGATGACATTGCCCGTCCCTACCGCAGGGAGGAGATTGAGGGAATCGCGAAGGCCATCCAAAACAGCGGGAGGGACATGGTCCTGTCCCTGTCCCCGGGAGCGGCGCCCATAGACCAGGCAGGGCATCTTTCAGAGTGGGCGAATCTGTGGCGTATGACGGACGATTTCTGGGACAGCTGGGAACTGTTGAAAAAGATGTTCGACTATTGCCGGGAATGGTTCCCCTATGTGGGGGAAAACCATTTCCCCGACTGCGATATGCTTCCCTTGGGGCGAATCCGTTTATGCAATACGGAACAGGGTGAAGACACGAAATTTACAGAGGATGAACAGAGGCTTTTGATGTCCCTGTGGGCGATTTTCCGTTCCCCGCTGATGTTTGGGGGAGATATGACCATGAATGACGGTTTTACGCTTTCCCTGATGCAGAACCGTGAGATCATCGGCATCAACCAGGATTCCCGGGGAGGCCATGAGGTTTACCGCAAGGGAAATGAAATTGTCTGGGCGGCTTACGGCCCGGGTGATACGGTATACCTGGCGCATTTCAATGTGGGTGAGGAGGAGATCGCCGTTTCGTTTGACACAGGATTCCTCGGGTTCAGGGAGGAGATCAATGCCCGTGAGATATGGAGCGGGGAGGAACAGAAAGGGATTTTACAGGTGAAGTCCGTGATCCCGCCCCACGGGGTCAGGCTGTATCTGCTAAGGAACTGTTAAGTAAGGAACTGTTATGAGGTAACTTTAGGTCGCTTTACGGTTTGGCTTAGGATGAGCCTGCAAAGGCAGGGCGATATCTGTTTTGGATATTTTGGACAGAAAAGGAGTCCAATGGAATGAGTGAGATGAAGGACAAAATGCATACGGGGGAACTGTATCTTCCGGGGGATGAGAAGATCATAAGGGAGCAGGTGGTCTACCAGGACAGGCTGTGCGAGTATAATCTGACCAAGCCGTCGGAAACAGAAAAGCGTGCGGCAATGCTGAAAGAGATGCTGGGCGACTGCGGGGAGGGTGTGTACATTGAGGCTCCATTTTACGCTAATTTCGGTGGGCACAACTGTCATTTCGGGAAGATGGTTTATGCGAACTATCATCTGACCTGTGTGGATGACACCCATATTTATGTGGGTGATTATACCATGCTCGGACCCAACGTGACGATTGCCACGGCGGGGCATCCCATCCTGCCGGAGCTGCGGGAACGGATATACCAGTATAATATGCCGGTTCATATCGGCAGAAACTGCTGGATCGGCGGGGGCGCCATCATTCTGCCAGGCGTCCGCATCGGGGACAACACGGTGATCGGCGCGGGGAGCGTGGTGACGAAGGACATTCCCGCCAATGTGGTGGCGGTGGGAAATCCCTGCAGGGTCATGCGTGAGATCAATGAGCATGACAGGGAGTACTATTACAAAGACAGAAAAATCCCTTTTTCCATATAAACCTTGCAAAAGGGAAACAATTGCGATCGTTTCTGTCTGTCTGAGTGGTTCTCTTATGGGAGAGTGCTGGTACAAGGATTGCTGTATGTCTGAATATTTGGAGAGTCGTAAGTGTGGGCAGCCGGAAGTTTTGGATGGAAATGAAAAAATGAGACGGTTGATTTATTAATTTATTTTTCATGGTTTATGTGTGGATTTTTTTATTCTGATGGTTTATAGTGGATAGTATAGAAAAAATTGCCTGTTTCGCAATTGCCCATGGAATAAAAAAATCGAAAGGATTTGAGTCAGCAGCGCATGAGTATCACTATGAACCCCAAACTGAAAGAAAAAATACTGGAATCGCTTTCCGCCGTCCTTCCGATTACAGGAATCGTCCTGCTGGTAAGTATCCTGCTGGTGCCTGTGGATCTGGGGATTATGGTCATGTTTATCACCGGCGCGGTGCTTCTGGTGATTGGAATGGGATTTTTCCAGCTTGGCGCGGAGATGTCCATGACCCCTTTGGGAGAGGGTATCGGTGTTCAGATTTCCAGGAAGAAGAACATATTCCTGATCTGCCTGATCGCGTTTTCCATGGGAGCGATCATAACGATCTCCGAACCGGATCTGCAGGTTCTGGCGCAGCAGGTGCCCTCTGTTCCAAACTACACGTTGATTTTGACGGTTGCGGTGGGAGTGGGTATCTTCCTGGCGATCTCCATTGTGAGAATTTTGTTTCAGATCAATCTGTCTGTGATATTGATCGTGCTGTATCTGCTGCTGATTGTGGCTTCCTTTTTGATCCCGAAAGATTTCCTGGCGGTTGCGTTCGACTCGGGAGGCGTTACCACCGGTCCCATGACAGTACCCTTTATCATGGCTATGGGCGTCGGCCTTGCCTCTGTCAGAGGCGATAAGAATGCCACCAGCGACAGCTTCGGCCTGGTGGCGCTTTCCAGCGTGGGACCCATTGCGGCGGTATTGATTCTGGGATGCTTTTATGATCCCCAGGGAACGGCATACCAGGCAGTGACGGTGGCGGATGTGGATACCACAAGGGATGTCATATGGGAGTTCCTTGTCAGTCTGCCCCCTTATATCAGGGAAGTCATGATCTCACTGCTGCCCATAGCTGTTGTGTTTGCGCTCTTTCAGCTTATGGCGCACCGTTATCCCCGCCGTCAGGTGAAACGGATTCTGGTGGGCTTCGGATATACCTATATCGGCCTGGTCCTGTTCCTCTGCGGCGTCAATGTGGGGTTTGCGCCGGTGGGCTCCTTTCTGGGAAAGGAGATCGGCGCCGAGGCCTGGAAGTGGCTGCTCGTTCCCATCGGTATGTTGATCGGATATTATATTGTGAAGGCCGAGCCGGCGATTCAGATATTGAACCGTCAGGTGGAGGAAGTGACCAACGGCGCGGTTTCTGCCAGGAATATGAACCGCTGCCTGTCCATCGGTGTTTCCGCCAGTGTGGGCCTGGCCATGATGCGTGTGCTGACGGGTCTGTCCATCGGCTGGATTGTCATTCCCGGCTATGTGATTGCGCTCGTTCTGTCCCGGCTGGTGCCGAACATGTTCGTGGGTATTGCGTTTGACTCCGGCGGTGTGGCCAGCGGTCCCATGACCACTACCTTTTTACTTCCCTTGAGCATCGGTGCCTGTGAGGCGGTAGGCGGTAACGTGATGACAGATGCCTTCGGCATTGTAGCGCTGGTGGCACTGACTCCTCTTATTGCCGTTCAGATCATGGGTGTACAGTATCAGCTCCAGCTGAACAGGGAGCGCAGGGCCAGAATGCAGGAGACGGTTCCTATGGATGCTGTGGATGAAATCTTTGAGTTTGAGGAGGGATGAGATGGAGACGAATTACAGGAACCCGGCTTTTAGAATATTGTTTCTCATCGCCACACCCAAACTGGTAAAGAAGGGCATGACGCTGCTGAAGGAGGAAGATGTGCCGGTGCAGTATCATTTCTGTGCCCAGGGCACGGCCTCCAGTGAGATCATGGATATGCTGGGACTGGGCAGCGTGGAAAAGAATATCCTGATGAGCATGATGCCGAAGGATGCCGCGGACAAAATACTGAAAAAGCTGAGGAAAGGACTGTATCTGGGAATGCCCAATACCGGCGTTGCGTTTACCGTTGCCATGTCCGGCAGCAGCGGCAGGCTGGTTCAGCTGATCCGGTCGATGCAGCCGGAGAGCGAAAATTCACCGATGGAAAGGGATGGTTTGAATATGGCAGAGATAGAGTACAGCATGATCATGGCGATTGTCAATCAGGGCTTCAGCGAGAATGTGATGGACGCCGCCAAGCCCATGGGAGCTACCGGCGGTACGGTGCTGCATACAAGAAGGGTGGGCAGCGAGGCGGTCATGAAATTCTGGAATATCAGTGTGCATGGCGAGCGTGAAATTGTCATGATCCTTGTCAGCAAGGAGGATAAGCTTCCTGTGATGAAGGCAATCGGTGAAAAGTGCGGTATGAACAGCGAGGCTCAGGGAGTCGTGCTGTCACTTCCTGTGGACAATGTTGTGGGACTCAACTGAGGAAGCGCTTGCTGTTCGTGTCATTGCATAAAACGACTTTCGTTTTGTTTTTGTACGGATTGGACAAAGGCGTCACTCTAATTCGGACTTTCGCAATTACCTATATTTAGAACAAGGGAGAGGAAATGTTTTTATACAGGAGAAAAGCGCAATATCATGAGACAGACCAGATGGGCATCATCCATCATTCCAACTATGTCAAATGGATGGAAGAGGCCAGGGTGGCATTCCTGGATTATGTGGGACTGGGATACGGGAAAGTCGAAAGGCTTGGGATCGTATCTCCGGTGGTTGGAATTACGCTGGGATATAAGAGACAGGTGCAGTTTGGCGATGAGGTGGAGATTCGTGTGGAAGTCCAGAAGTATAACGGCGTGGTCATGGAGTTCAGATACGAATTTTACAATCTGACCAAGGGCGAAGTCTGTACGAATGCCACCTCCAGACATGGGTTTTTAAAGGACAACAGGGTGGCTTCCCTGAAAAAGGAACTGCCGGAGCTGGACCATTTGATGACGGAATATATGGCGGCACAATAAAATACATATGAAGGGCATAAGATGAGTCATTATTTTTACGAGATTACCATGCTGTTTTTTGTTTATTCGTTTCTCGCCTGGATGGCAGAGACGACGGTGGCGGCGGTAAAGAATAAGGATTTCCGCAACAGGGGCTTTGCGTCAGGCCCCTTTTGTTTTATCTATGGCTTTACGGCAGTGCTGCTGACGGTGTTTTTTCAGGAGCTGAGAAACGATGCGTTCTTTCTCTTCCTGGGAAGCGCGGCGGTGGCTACCGCGGTGGAGTGGTTCACGGGAAAAGCGCTGGAAAGCATGAACCAGAAGAGGTGGTGGGACTACTCCGGCAAGAGATGGAATTTTGACGGATACATATGTATACAATATTCCGTGATCTGGGGGCTGGCAGGACTTCTGGCAGTCAGGTATGGGAATGACCTGATCCTGAGCCTGTATCATATTCTGCCGGCAATCTTTGGAAAGGGGTTGATCTGGGGGTTTATGGCAGTGGGACTTCTGGATCTGGCAGGTTCCCTGATATCCGTCTACCATCTGGAGGAGAAGCTTCCCCGGGTATTCCAATGGAACTACAGGCTGCAGAAGTGGACGGTGAGGCTGGCCACTAAGATATCCGGAAGCGTGGAGAACCGCATCAGGAAAGCATATCCTTCCACGGCACAGACAGCTGCGGCTGACGGGGAAAAGACGGCGGAAAGGTGCAGCCTGGTTCAGCTGTTCTGGCTCTTTGTGATCGGAGCCTTTCTGGGGGATGTGGTGGAAACTTTATTCTGCCGGGTCACAGTGGGTGTCTGGATGAGCAGGAGCAGTCTTGTGTGGGGAGGCTTCAGCGTGGTGTGGGGACTGGCCATAGCCCTGGTGACAGCGCTTCTTTACAGGAGCCGGGATAAGCAGGAATTTCATATATTCTGGATCGGTACATTCCTGGGCGGAGCCTATGAATATATCTGCAGTGTTTTTACGGAGATCGTGTTTGGGAAGGTGTTCTGGGATTACAGCGGGATGCCTTTTAACCTGGGCGGCAGGATCAACCTGCTGTACTGTTTCTTCTGGGGGATCGCCGCCGTTGTCTGGATGAAGGTGCTTTATCCCAGGACGGCAAGGCTGATCAGCTTCCTTTTGAAAAAGACGGGTCGTATCCTGACCGTATTCATGGCGGTTTTCATGGCGGCGAATGTCTGCGTGTCCATGCTGGCGCTGATCCGGTATGATGCCCGGGGAAGAGGGGAGGAAGCGGTATCCGGCTGGGAGCGGCGGATAGACCAGTATTTTGATGACGCCAGGATGCAGCAGATTTATCCTAACGCGAAAACGCAGTAAACCGGCAGAAAAGCTTGTCCGGAAGCCCCGGTTTATGATATGGGAGAGACAATTGCGAAAGCCCGAATTAGAGTGATGCCTTTGTTCCATCCGCACAAAAACGAAACGTAGGTCGTTTTGAAATCATTTCTTATTTTGTGCGAATTGCCCAGGGTCCGTTTGTCAAATGAGGGTTTCGCAATTACCTGTGATATGGAAGGAGAAAAGGAAATGTCAATAGAAAGAGTCAGGGAATATTTCAGGAAATGTGAGATGGAGGAGAGGGTCAGGGAGTTTGAGGTATCCAGCGCAACGGTGGAGCTGGCAGCAGCGGCGCTGCACTGTGAGCCTCAAAGGATTGCGAAGACGCTCTCTTTTATGGCGGACGGCCATGCGGTACTGGTGGTGGCTGCAGGGGATGCGAAAATTGACAACCATAAATATAAGGGGCAGTTCGGCGTCAAGGCCAGGATGCTTTCGCCGGATGAGGTGGAAGTCCTTGTGGGTCATGCGGTGGGCGGCGTGTGCCCCTTTGCGGTGAAGGACGGGGTGGAAGTATTCCTGGATGAATCCCTGAAGCGGTTCGACACCGTATTCCCGGCCTGCGGCAGTTCCAACAGCGCCATAGAACTTACCATCCCGGAGCTGGAGAAGCATTCAGGATATCAGAAGTGGGTGGATGTCTGTAAGCTTCCTGAGGAGGGGAGGAAAAATTGTCACTGACCATACGGCATTTTATGAGCGGTACGGCTGGAAAGTTCTCTGCATGGTGCAGGGTTCGGACGGGGAAATGACCAGAATGTATGTGCATAGACAGGTGTAATGGAGAGAGGTCCTGTGGAGGGCTAAAGAATGTTTAAGCTGTTGATTTGTTTTATTGCGGGGATAGGCGCGGGACTGGGGACGGGATTTGCAGGTATGAGTGCGGCGGCGGTGATCAGTCCCATGCTGATCACATTCCTGGGGCTTCCGGCCTATGAGGCCGTAGGGATAGCGCTGGCAAGCGATGTGCTGGCAAGTGCCATAAGCGCCTATACGTATGGGAAAAATAAGAATCTGGATATCCGGAACGGCCTGGTAATGATGGTCACGGTGCTGCTGTTCACCCTGGTGGGAAGCTGGGTGGCGAGCATGGTGCCCAATACCACAATGGGAAGCTTCTCTGTGTTCATGACACTGCTTCTGGGCATTAAATTCATTGTCAGGCCGGTTATGACGACAAAGGAAGCCATGAATCAGGTGGACGGCAGGAAGCGGGTCATCCAGTCTGTTGTCTGTGGTATCCTTGTGGGATTTATCTGCGGTTTCATCGGTGCAGGCGGCGGAATGATGATGCTGCTGATCCTCACCAGCGTGCTGGGATATGAGTTAAAGACGGCTGTGGGAACCAGCGTATTTATCATGTCCTTCACAGCTTTTACAGGGGCGGCGAGTCATTTTGCCATCGGCGGCATGCCTGATCTGTGGTGCCTTTTGTTCTGCGTGGCGTCCACGCTGCTGTGGGCCAGGATTGCAGCCAGGTTTGCAAACAAAGCCAGCGCCGTCACTTTGAACCGTGCGACGGGTGTGGTTCTGGCGGTTCTGGGAGCGGCGATCCTGACGGTGAATTATATAAAATAAAGTAGTGGATATTTTATGGTTCTGATAGTATAATTATGTTCACTGACTAATTTTTGCGCAAAGGAAAAATATGTAGGAAATGAATAGAATAAGGCGATTGAAAGGCAGCCTGATGCTGCTGCTGGCAGCGTTCTTCTGGGGGACGACTTTCGCTGCCCAGTCTACTGCTGCGGACAGTATTCCCCTTTTTACCTTTAATGCGGCACGGTCCTTTGTGGGGGCGGCATTTCTGGGCATTTTGATCCTGATCCGGCAGGGAAGCCGGAAGGGAAAGGCCGGTTCGGATTCCGGCGTGGGACAGAAGAGGGGCGCGGTATCTGGCGGGAAGCGGCAGGAAAGCGAGGTCTGCGGAGGAAAACGGCAGGAAGGCGAGGTTTTTGGCGGGAAGCGGCAGGAAAGCGAGGTCTGCGGAGGAAAACGGCAGGAAGGCGAG
>CANDMD010000132.1 GCA_947385725.1 uncultured Lachnospiraceae bacterium
TTTCCAGGACTGTCTTCATGGCTGCTTCCAGAAACGCCATGCCCTTTCAGGGATACAGGCATCATTGTCCCGTATCCTTTTCCGTCTCCGGAAATCTTTTCCTGCCCGGCCTCTCAACCCACAGTAGAATTACCTATCCTGCCCAGTCATTGCATCTCCTGTCCGATATGTTATCCTGTCTATGGGAAGCGCTGTTACCCGCATTTCCCGATAAATTCCACCAAAAAACGAGGTGTTCCATGAAACAGAAAGGACGGGCAGAACAAAGTTCCCGACAGAACAAAGCTTCCGGCGGGACAAAGATCCTGACGGAACTTGAAATACTGAAAAATGTCCTGGCGCTGCAAAAATACGTCTGGAAATTTGCGCCGGAACTGTTTTTTATCCGAAGCATCAAGCTCGGCTGTCAACTCACATCGAATGTGCTGGTGTATGAGTTCATGGTAAAAAAAGTGCTGGATGCCATCACCCAAAACCGGGACTTCAAAAGTGTGGTATCCTATATTTTATGGGTGGGTCTGTGGATGTTCTCATTCGACCTGATCAATAACATTTACAACAATTATGTCGAAAAGAATGCCCGGCTGAAGATCCACAGGGGAGTCCACGACATTATTTTCGAAAAGGTTCAGAAAGTGGATCTGGAAAAATATGACAATACGGATTTTTATAACGATTATATCTGGACCCTGGATAAAGCGGACACCGAAATTCTCAACAGCTTTAACAACCTGTTTGAATTTCTGTTCGACTGCGGTCATGCCCTTGCGCTTTTGGGCGTGACTTTTCTGTACGACAGGTTCCTTCTGGCCTTTGTGGTCGTGCCCCTGCTTCTCTATGTCCTGTTGGGAAATCGCCGGAGCAGGCTGGAATATGAATATGAACAGGAAGACAATGTGCTGCGGCGGAAGGGGGAATATTCACGGCGTATCTTCTATCTGAAGGATTACGCGAAGGAATTGAAATTATATCCGGTGGGAAATATTCTGCGCAGGGATTTCCGCGAAAGCGTTGACGCACAGAGAGAACTGGTCAAAAAGTATCGTTTCTCTTTCCTGTGGATCGGAATGGCAGGCGACAGTCTGAGCAGTCTGTTTAATTATGTGCTGCTGTACATTTACCTGGCTTACCGCGCCATCGTGCAGCAGGCGTATACGGCAGGAACCTGTGCGGCGCTGGTCAATGCAGTGGGGAATATGTCTTACGCCCTGGGAAATGTATTTAAAAGGATTCCCAAAATCAGGAAAAACGGTATGTTCGCGGAGAAAATACTGGGCATCATGACCTACAGAGGCACCGTGGAAAGCTATGTCTCGGACGAGGCTCTTCCCGCCTTCCGGACACTGGCATTCAGAAATGTATCTTTCCGGTATCCGGGGAGCGAAAACGACAGCATTTCGAAGATCAATCTGTCCTTGAAAAAGGGAGAAAAGCTTGCCATTGTCGGCAGGAACGGATCCGGCAAAACGACCCTGGTCAAGCTACTGATGCGTTATTATGACGTCACGAAAGGCGGTGTGTATTACAACGAAACAGACATCCGAAAATATACCACCACAGATTACAGAAAACTTTTTTCAACCATTTTTCAGGATTTTCAGATATATGCCATCCGGGTAGGTGAAAATATCTGTATGGATACCGGCACGGAAAACAGGGAACGGATGCTGCAGGCATTGACAGACAGCGGATTGGCCGGTCTGTGCGGATGCCTGTCCGCCCGGATGACCAGGGAATTTGACGAGAAAGGCCTTGTACTCTCAGGCGGACAGCGTCAGAAGCTGGCAATCGCCAGAGCCCTTTACCGGAATGCGGATATCGTTATCATGGACGAGGCATCCAGCGCCCTTGATCCCATTGCGGAGGCAGAGATAAACCACACAGTCATGGAACAGATGCGCGATAAGGCCATGATCATTATTTCGCACAGGCTTTCCATCATAAAACGCATGGACAGAATCTGTTTCATGGAGCAGGGGCGTATCCTGGAAACGGGAACCCATGAGGAATTGATGGCGCTGAACGGGAAATATGCGGAAATGTACCGTGTGCAGGCAGAAAGTTACAGAATATGAAAAGGGAAAGGAGCACACAATGAACTTCGGGAAAAAAATAAGAGAACTGCGGCTGCAAAAGACGGTCACGCAGGAACAGCTTGCCGCCCACCTGAACCTTTCACCCCAGGCAGTGTCCAAGTGGGAAAATGGCCTCACCCTGCCGGATATACAGCTTTTACCGGAACTATCCGTGTACTTCGGCGTCACCATCGACGAACTCTTCGAGATGACCGACGAGAAACACCTGCAGCGCATTGAGAACATGGTGGACACAAAGCGCACCATTGACAAAGCCGATTTTGAATACGCCCAGACCTTCCTCCAGGGCAAGCTGGCTCAAAAAGAAGCAACGCCGAGATGCCTCACCCTCTTAAGCTCACTCTACAACGCGAAATCCAGGGAATACAGTTCCCTGGCGGAATATTATGCCAGGGAAGCCCTGGAACTGGAGCCGGAGAACAAGGACAATCATGTAAATCTCCTGCAGGCACAGCACGGTACATCCTCCGACTGGTATCTGGCCAGCCACAGCAGACGGATCCGATATTACCAGCGTTTTGTAGAGGATCACCCTGCCTATGCCAGAGGCTATCTGTGGCTCATGGACGAACTGCTGGCTGACAGCCGCTGTGACGAAGCGGAGGCTGTCCTGGACAGACTGGAAAAAATCGATTTCTCCTGCCGCATCCCGCTTTACAGGGGAAAGATCGCATGGGCACGGGGCGACATCCGGATTTAAAACGTAAAACCGGCAGGATGCGGCTTCCATGCCATACCCTGCCGGTTTATCATACTACTCGGCGCCGTAATCCCTGATGATCGGCGGGATCTGAGACATCATATTGTCAATATCTTCATACATGGCGCTTTTGGTCGTTCCCATTTTGCTGGCGCTCCTGATGTGCTGTATTACTTTGTCATACTGCTTTTTCAAGTGTTCAAAGAAACCACTAAGCGTCTGGAGTCTGTTCCTGGAATCGTCAATGACCGACGAAATCTCATTCTGAACCGTCTCCGCGCCCTCCGCCGCCTGTGTAATTTGATCAAACATTTCGTAAGTCTCATCCACCTTGGTCAGGCTTTGTCCCAGCGCCTGATGGGAATTTTGTATGCTGGCGCTGAGTTTATCGGTTCCCTCCTCCACATTGCCGATACTGGTATCCACCATGTCGGCCAGATTCTTTATTTCATCAGACAGGCTTTTCACCTCTTCCGCCACGACAGCAAAGCCCTTACCCTGTTCTCCCGCTCTTGCCGCCTCTATGGAAGCGTTCAGGGAGAGAATATTCGTCTGATCGGCAATCGCCACGATCTTGCTCATACATTTCTTGATCTCTGCCAGGGACATTTGAAAAGTTTCAAAGGTACTCTGCATCTCTTCAAAGTGACCCTCCACCAGAAGAGAACTGTTTTTCAATTCTTCCACTTCGCCCTGCGCCTGTGCCACCGATTGTGATATATTATCTTTTACGGAAGCAAACTGGCCGGATACAGAACTGATACTGGAAAAAGTCTGCTCAAAATCCTGCAGGGCTCCCCTTAAATTTTCCGAGTCCTTCAACACATCACCGAAAGATTTACTCACCATGCCTAATTCATACAGGGATGCCACTTCACTCTGGATCAGTGTATTCCTGTAATCCTGAAGGCTTTCTATTACATGCAGCACCGGATTCAGACTTTTTGTTTCCCGCTGGTTCTTTTTCCCTAATTTCATATTCACGTCATACCTTTCCGTAATATTCTTCCATATCGCACCATACCATTATTCAAACACAACACAGGTCATGGACTGGTTGACAAAGCGATTGTTATAATGTTCCCCATAGCCCACCAGACCGGCATGATTGTTCAGGACACTCATATCCTGCAAATACTCCTGCATATAGTGATTCTCACTAAAAAACAGGTACCTGAACAGGCAGTTTACCGAAAACACGGCCGAAATCCGGGGAAATTCACTTTTAATGGTTCTGATGGTATTTCTGACAATTTGCCTGTAATCACCCAATTCCAACATAATGAGCACATCAGAATCATTCACCTGGCGGAAACACGTCAATGCATTTCCGCTCACTTCCTTAATGGAAATAATGCAGGTATCATCCCCGTTAATCTTTCCGAAAGGATTTTTGAATGTCTGCGTCTGTATTTCCTTTTCCGTCACATGAAGAATATCCTGGTAGACCTGTTTTGCAGACATTCCATTCAATTGTCCGATCCTGTAATTTGCCTTGTCGGTTCTTGAGGCAATAAAGCGGTAATTTCCCATCTGATGGTAAATATTTTCCTTATACGTCTTTACACGCCCGCGATTGTTTTTAATCAGGGCATATGCCACCGCATCCTGATAGATCTTACCGTTTGCCGACACCATTCCTCCGTCACCGGTTCCTCCCACCAGGGAAATACTGCTGTTCCTTAACACACTGTAGATCGTCGTCAATACACAGGCATCATTCCCGGTACAGAAATCAATACACACCGTATCCTCTTTTGAACTGTTGACCCTGCGTACGTCTTCCTTCAGCCGCTCGATATATTTCACCGGCATGACAGACACCTCTTCCAGCACATTCGCCGCCGCTGTTACCCCGTCATAGTACGCTATGACACTGACTCCCTTTTCCACTACCTGGGTATCATAACTCATTCCGATACACCCAATACTGGGGACATGGGGATAAAGCGCTTCCAGCTTTTTCACGTGCGCATCAAACTGTTCCTTATTCGATAAAAGCATGATAAATTGAGGGTTGCTAAGCCCTCTGACCGCTTCCTGTAAATTTCCGCTCTGACTTTTTCCAAAAAACTGTTTCAAAATTTTTTCCTCTCTTACTTATCATAATTCGTTTCGACTGCTTTTGTCTGCAACACAGTTACCTTATTTTTTCGTCGTAAGCCGGGAATACTCTCCCTTTCGATCATAAGAATCCATCAGAAAATTATCCTCTGCCGGTGCAATGCTGATCTCCACCGTATCCCTGCGATATCTGCTCTTCCTGCGCAACTCCTCCTCTCCGGGGCGCTCCCGCCTTGCCTGACAGGAACTCTCCTTAACCTGAAAACCAAGAGACCTCCGGGAACGTCTGCCATTCGATCTTCCAGACATATTTTGAAGATAGTCCCTGAGCCTCTTCCAGATCGCCCGTCTCTGGTTTTCTGTGTCCTGCACGCCATGACGATAACTATTGTTATTTATATTGTCGGAGTGAACCGGCGGCTGAACTGCCGCCGCTGCCGCAGTCACTGTGCCTGAGTTCTCCGTATGTACCAAAGCCTGGCCTGCCACAGCCTGCCCCGCTTCCGTTCCGCTTACCGTCGTGTTTCTTCCTTCGGGGCTTCCTGTAACTGCCTGGCCGCCCTCCCAGAAATTCAGCAAGAATCCCCTGCTGTTCCCCAGCGTGTTTTTCAGCCATGCAGCCAAAGAGAACTGCCCCTCCTGCTGTAATTCTGATTTTGCCGTGGAAGCCTCCGCAGCCGCAGATGCCTTCATCGCCATCCCGCCGGGATTCTTCTGCACGTCATGATGGTCATGGATACAGTTTGTCACATGATGGTCACTGGTGCTGTGACTGCCGCCAAGTCCGCCGATCTGCATAACCCCGCCTCCGTTTTCGTAACAGTTCAGCCTTCGGCCAAACTGTTACGGTCATGCACACAAAATGAGTTTTCAACTCATTTTGGCGCCTGCAAGTCTCGCAAAATGCACAAGGAAGCAATTTTGACTTCGCGGCGCCGTATAGCTGCTGTTTCCCGTTTTCACTTACCCTCCGCAGCAGTCTGTTTCATTATGTTCAGGAATTTTTTCACATTGGCGTCAATGTCATTTTGAAATACCGAAGATCCCGATACGATCACATTCGCGCCTGCCGCAAGAACCTGTCCCAGATTGTTCTCGTTAATGCCTCCGTCAACCTCTACATCGACAGAATCCAGCCCTCTGTCCGACAAAATTTGACGGAGATCCCTCACTTTTTCCAGACATGCAGGCATCAGCTCCTGACCTCCAAATCCGGGTTCCACCGTCATGACAAGCACCATATCCACCAATTTCAGATATGGCTCCACTTCTTTTACAGGCGTGGCAGGTTTCATCGTAACGCCCACTTTTTTATTCAATGAACGGATTTTTTCAATAACATTCGGTACGTCTTCTGTAGCTTCAAGATGGAAATTAATAAGATCAGCGCCACACTCCGCAAATTCACTGACATATCGCTCAGGCTTTTCGATCATCAAATGCACGTCAAAAAACAGATCCGTACATTTCCGGATCGTCCGGACTACAGGCATGCCAAAAGAAATGGACGGCACGAATACCCCATCCATTACATCGATATGCAGGTACTGCGCTCCAGCAGCACCTGCCTGCCCAATCTGTTCTCCTAATTTAGAAAAATCCGCTGCTAAAATAGACGGTGCTAAAATGTTCATCCGGTCATTTCCTCCTGAATGCGCTTCCACACCGCCTATTTTATCAAATAATTTACCGTCCTGCAAGGGGCATATCACTCTTTATACCATTCAACCTTTATACCATTCCCTTACAGCTTTTCTCCAACATCCTTCTTCAGACGCTCCCACGCGTCCTCATGTTCCGTATAATAAATGGGACATTTCTTTCCGCCGCAGTCATAATGGCGTAAAATATCGTCTGTTTTCAAATCATACACATCCGTGAGCCATGCAAGCAGTTCGATCAGTGAGTCGTATGTCTCCTGGGTAAAGGAGCCGTCGGCCGACTTATAGCAGCACTCAATGGAAACGGAATCATAATTTCTGGTCTGTACGGCATAGGCAATCTCATCCAAGGGAATACACTGAATGATTTCACCGTTGTATCCGATGATAAAGTGGGCTGACGCGCTGGTAATATGGGTGTCCTTCAGCTGTTCAAAGTAACTTCTGTTCTGTGCCGCGCTGGTCTTCGGGTTTGCCGTATAATGTACAAAGATATTGTTGACTTCCTCCAGGGGCTCTCCCGGACGGGAATACTCATTGGGCGTCAGGAAATTTTCCTCCCACTCCGGGTGTTTTGCAAATTCCTCCGCAGCCAGTCCCTGTACCATACCGGAAGTGGAAGCAACAGGTAAAGTAACATTTGTTGTATTTGTCCTGGGTTCCTTAATGTCCTGTTCCTCCGCCTTCACATCGATGCGCTTCATATATAAAATACCGCAAAGCAGGGCAATGCAGAATACACCTGCAAACAACACCATCCGCTGCATCTTCACGATACGTCTGCGCCGTGCCGCCGCACGCTTCCTTTCTACTTCCGCGCGCGTTCTCCGCATCTCCTGACCCTGCCGGGAACTCCTCCGGGGCATGTCTTCCACCTCACGGCTCTGCCGAGGACTTCTCCGGGGCATATCTTCCATCTCGCGACCCTGCCGGGGGCTTCTCCGGGGCATTCCTTCCATCTCACGGCTCTGCCGGGGGCTTCTCCGGGGCATTCCTTCCATCTCACGCCCCTGCCGGGGGCTCCTCCGGGGCATTCCTTCCATCTCGCGCCCCTGCCGGGGGCTTCTCCGGGGCATTCCTTCCATCTCACGGCTCTGCCGGGGGCTTCTCCGGGGCATTCCTTCCATCTCGCGCCCCTGCCGGGGGCTCCTCCGGGGCGCCATGTCCACTTCCTGCTCCCAGACCGCCCTCTGTGTACTTTGTGATATTCTTTGTGTTCCCCGGGATGTCCGCACCGTCCCCGATCCTTGTTGGGCGGGGCGCCTCCTCATCTCCTGACCCTGCCGGGAACTTCTCTGGGGCATTCTCCCCATCTCCTGACCCTGCGGCAATCCCTGTTCCCTGTGTCCCCGCAGCCTTCTCTCCCGCTCATAATCAACCAGATACGGATTCCTCTTTATGTTGATTATGTCCGGTTCAGCCTCACTGTACATTTCATCTTCCCTATAAGCTTCAGCACTCATATGTACCTTCCCACCTCACTGTACTTCCTGTATTTATACCCATGTCCGGAAACAATTGCCAGGCTCGTCCTTTATATGTTAGATACATTCTAATATGAAAATGTATCATTTTTGTTTATCTTTTTATTAATTTTTCTTTATTTTTTAATTTGTTTGTCAAATTCTGTTGACTCGGCTGTCTAACAGTGTTAGACTTATATTGTCTAATGTCATTAGACAATATCCGTTCAAGGGAGGTATGACTACATATGGAGCAATATAGACTAGGTGAAATGGAACAGAAATTCGCGGATCTGATATGGGAGAATGCGCCTGTCGGTTCCGGTGAACTGGCAAAATTATGTGAAAACGCATTTGCATGGAAACGGACCACTGCCTATACCATGCTGAAAAGACTCTGCGACAGAAAAATCTTTGCCAACAACAGCGGCACCGTCACCGTCCTTATGACCAGGGAAGAATTCCAGGCCGCCCAGGGCGAACAGTTTATCAATGAAACCTTTGACGGCTCACTTCCGCGTTTCCTGGCCGCTTTCTCCAGGAGAAAGAAATTGAGCGACAGGGAGATCCTGGAATTGAAAAAGCTGATTGATACCTATGAGGAGGATAACAATGGCTGAATTACTGTTTATCCGTGTCCTTAATATGAGCCTGACGGCCAGCATTGTCATCCTGGCTGTCCTGGCAGTACGACTTATCCTGCGGAAAGCCCCCGGCATTTTTTCCTACTGCCTTTGGGCGGTAGTGCTCTTCCGGCTGCTGTGTCCCATATCGTTTACGGCGGTATTTTCACCGCTGAATGCCCTTCCCCTTCCTCTCACAGAGCAGGGAAGCGTGGAGTATATCCCGGAGACGCTTCTACAGCATGATCTTTCCGGGGAACTGCCTGCATTGCCGCAGGCAGGTATGGAAACAAGTGTTATTTCAGATAATGTCCTGTCTCCCGCCCAGGCCGGTGCGCGGAACGGTGCGGAACTGTTAAATATCCTGACCGTAATATGGCTTGCAGGGATCCTCGTCATGGCGCTGTACAGCATCATAACGCTGATACGTCTGAAAGCAAGGCTGAAAACCGCCTCGTGGGAGCAAGACAATATTTATATTACGGAAGCCGTTTCCACACCTTTTGTCCTGGGTCTGATACGCCCCAGGATCTACCTTCCCGTCACTCTCGGGGAGAATGAGGGGAAATATATTCTGCTGCACGAGCAGATCCATATAAAAAGGAAGGATCACCTCGTCAAGGCCGTCTCTTTTGCAGCTCTCTGCCTGCACTGGTTTAACCCCTTTGTCTGGGCGGCTTTCTTCCTCAGCGGGAAGGACATGGAAATGTCCTGCGATGAGGCGGTCCTCCGCAAATCCGGCAAAGACATGAAAAAGGAATACAGCACTTCCCTGCTTTGCCTCTCCACCGGAAAGCGCATTGTGAACGGCATTCCCCTGGCCTTCGGGGAAGGGGATGCCGGCAGCCGGATCAAAAATATTCTTCGATATCAGAAACCTGCTGCCTTTGCCGTATGCATTACAGCGGTGCTGTGCGCCATAATGGCAATCGTCCTGCTGGCCAATCCCACCAGACCCAAGGAAAAGGAGGCATCCGGCAGCTATCTGACCTTTTACGGAATTGTGACAGATGTTATTGTTGAGGACAGTTCCCGGCAGCTACTGCTCTGCCCCGGAATAGGTGAAGTGGAGATCCCGGCAGCCGAGACCGTCGAGACCTATTTCGAACCCGGTGATGAACGGGATCCTCACCAGCTTTTGCCGGGGGATCTGGTCGCCGTCACATTTGATTCCGCGGAAGACCCCGTGGTCCTGGATAGCCTGTGGCCGGCAAAATTTTCAACCTCTGCCCAAAGCATCACCATAATGTGGCAGGGACTTGCCCTGGAAGACGCGGGAGGCTCCGGGCAGCCGAACAGCGCTTACCGGCTGACTTTCCCCGGCGGGGTGGTCACAGATGCCCTGTCGGCCAGCCCCGGCGATATCCTGTCTCTCTACAGGGAAGAGCCGGAAGACACAGCTTACCTGCCGCAAATCCCGGAAAGCGATCAGTCCCGCCTGATCGTCTCCACCCCTGTCCTGGCTGTCACGGAAAATGAAGCGGGCGGACAGATGCTCACCATTGAACTGTCTGCATCGGATCTTCAACAAACGCTTGCAGGCTTCGGATTCTACATCCGGTTTACCCTGGAAGCAGACGACAGTACTTCGAACCCGGAGACAAGTGGCAACACTTCGAACCCGGAACCGGGCGGCAGTACTTCGATCCCGGAACCGGGCGGCAGTACTTCGATCCCGGAACCGGGCGGCAGTACTTCGATC
>CANDMD010000133.1 GCA_947385725.1 uncultured Lachnospiraceae bacterium
ATATTGTACAGGAAAGTCGCCGGAATCCCCAGGAAAATGATCCAGATATAAGCGTAGGAAGCCTCCAGGATATTCTCCGGGGTCTTCATCAACACCAGTATGGGACGGCATAACAAGGTCGTCAGCACAGTCATCACGATCCCGAAAGCCGCTGCCAGCCAGACACAGTTTGCCACCACTTTCCGCATTCCCTTCGGATCCCCTGCCCCGAACTTATGGGACACCGGAATGGAAAAGCCGCTGCAGATCCCCATGCAGAAGCCGATGATCAGGAAATTCACGGAGCCTGTGGCTCCCACCGCAGCCAGGTTCTCCTTTCCCAGGAACCTTCCTACGATCAGGGTGTCCACCAGGCTATAAAACTGCTGGAACAGAAACCCGAAAAGCAAAGGGACGGAAAACCCCAGGATCAGTTTCATGGGCGCCCCTTTCGTCATATCCTTCGTCATTGCTGTCATCTCCTTTTCACTCTCTTCGTGTGTAATTCCTTAGAGAGTATATTCGCCTCCTTTGAAAAGCACAATGTACTTTATTGCCAAAAAATATCCCTTTTCATGTACTTTTTTGCACAGTTGCCTGGAAATGAGTTCCGGCAAAGTTCCTCTCGTTGAATTGCCTGCCCTTTATAGATAATTTGTAGGAAATACTTTTGGAAACATTTTCCCAATTTAGGCCAACAGTATCCTTTTCGATATATATTTGGAAACTAAATTGAAAATTTTTATGTAACGCTGTTGACTTCTCACCAAAATTAATATATAATAAGGTCATATTAAATTAAGAAAGTGGATTTCTCATGTTAAAAAAACTTACCTCACTTTCATTGTCTGTGTTAGCCTGCCTGACTTTGCTGCCCAATCAGGCGAACGCTATGGGGGCGTCTGAAAATAAGCAGCCTGCCCAGATGGAGTATATGGAGGATTGGGATTCTTTCGGTAATGCCGATGCGGGCATCGCGCCATGCAGAGAATCAATTTACGATGACAGCAATGGCGGTGGTGGCGGTGGCAATGGCTGTCCCATCGATAGCTATGGCAACGGAAAGCCCCGTGGTTAAATTTTCCCTTAATGGACATCCGATTATATCCCGCACATTCTTTTCTATCATGATCAGAGTAACGCATAAACCGCATTGGATTCGTTTTATGTCCGTTGCGGTTTTCGTTGCTCTCCATTAGAACATAGGGGGAAAAATCTTATGAGAAAAAGAGTTTGTCTTCTTTTACTAACCCTTTGCCTGCTGCTGTCCGCCTGTGCCCCTGCGCATCAGGCGGGCGCGGATACTGTACCAAAGCCGGATGCGTCCGGGGAGCAGCAGGGGGCATCTGACAGGGAATCTCTTTCCGAATCCGGGACGCAGCAGACTGGATCTGATGGGGGAAATCATTCCGAATCCGGGACACAGCAGACTGGATCTGGCGGGGGAAACCTTTCTGCATCCGGGGCACAGCAAACCGAACCTGGCGTGGAAACCCCTTCCATATCAGCGGACATTCCGGTGTCGGAGCTGTCGGAGCGGGATCGGAATTGGATCAACGATATCCACTATCTGCAAAATCATTATAAGAAATATCACCCAGATCCTTTCTACCTGTGTTCAGAGGAAGAATTCGACCAGGAAATTGACTGGCTTTGCCAACATGTGGACAGCTTGTCCGACAATGACATCTTTTTCGAACTGTCTGCAATTCTTGCCGGAATGGGCGATATTCATACAAATATCTCACTTCCAGACTCTTTTTATGATGACCTTTTTCCCATTGGCGTCTCCTATTTTGGCGGCAGGCTGTACCTACGCTTCTACCTGAAAGGATATGAACAGTTTGAGCCATACCTGCTGCGTGAGATCGTAGCTGTTAATGGAGTGGATATCAGCTATCTCGAACAAAAATTTGAGAGTATCATAAATCCAGACAATACATGGGTCAGCAGGGAAACCTTTTGCACTCATTATTTTATCCCGGCGTTTTTTGACTGGGCGGGCTGTGGCTATCAGGATGGTTATACCTTCCAGATTCTGGACGAGAACCAGCAGGTTCAATCCGTGGAAGTGCCCCTTGTGTCATATGCGGAGTATGATGCGGCTTCAAAAGTCTTTCCAAAAAACTGGTCCTGCCTTTTCGGTGCGGAAGATGGAAACAGAACAGAATACCGCGAGGGGGACAACGGGGGATATGTCTACATGAACTTGGCGCAGATGGACAGTCTGGCCGAATCTCATTATCAGGAACTTTTCGAGAAAACAGCCGATCTTCTGGAGGCGCATCCGGAATGCAACAAGCTGGTCATAGACCTCCGAAACAACCCCGGAGGTTTTTTACGTGTGCATAACTATTTGCATGAAGATGTCCAAATCATAAAAGCGCTTTCCCTTGATCAGACATATGTTTTAATCGGCGGATATACCATGTCCGCCGCCACAACCTGCGTCAGCCTGTTCAAGGAGGAACTGAATGCGATCACGGTGGGAGAACCTGCCGGGCAGTTCACTTCCTTTTTCTACTACAGGCCTACTATAAAGATTGTCCTGCCGCAATCGCAGCTATCCATTTCCGTCTCCACCGACTGGTATGAGGGGGACAATTTTGCGGGAGCCGTATATGACGAGGATGGCAGGCTCTATGAGTGGGAAAATACCATCCTGCCGGACGTGTATATCCACCAGGACATCGAGGATATCCGCCAGGGGAAGAACAGCGCCCTGGAGTGGATTCTGGCACAATAAATGGAGCAAGATAAATGAGCCGGAAAGCGAAAGAACACCTCCAGGTCATATTCCTGAAGGTGTTCTTTTCTGTTAAACAGCTAAGGAACATTTCACAGTCCCTTTGGTTCTCTCATCCGTATGCCGCCTTACGCAAAAGGATTCTCCGTAGGATAAGGCAGGGACTTGGGCTGGTTGTAATTCAGATCTTCCACGGGCACGCCGATGTACTTGAATACCTCGAACAGAGCCTTTCCGAAATGCCCGAATGCCACAGCGCCGTGATGAGGATAATTCTTCTCGATCAATACATGGCGGTAGAAGCGTCCCATCTCAGGGATCGCGAACACGCCGATACCTCCGAAGGACTTGGATGCCACAGGCAGAACCTCACCCTGTGCAATGTAGGCCCGCAGCTTATTGTCCGCTGTGGACTGGAGACGGTAGAAGGTGATATCACCGGGCATGATATCCCCCTCCAGGGTGCCGTTGGTCACTTCAATAGGAAGGTTTCTCGCCATGATCTTCTGGTACTTCATCTCGCAGAATGCCAGCTTGCTGGAGCAGGTGTTTCCACAGTGGAAGCCCATAAAGGTATCCTTGTGGGTGTAGGGGAACTTGCCCTCGATGGCTTCCTTATACATATCCGCGGGAACGGAATTGTTGATATCCAGCAGGGTAACCGCATCCGCGCTGACGCAGGTGCCGATGAACTCGCTCAGGCAGCCGTAAATATCAACCTCACAGGATACGGGGATGCCCATTCCGGTGAGACGGCTGTTCACATAGCAGGGCACGAAGCCGAACTGGGTCTGGAAGGCGGGCCAGCACTTTCCGGCGATAGCCACATACTTGCGGTATCCCTTGTGCTCCTCTACCCAGTCTAACAATGTCAGCTCATACTGTGCCAGCTTCTCCAGCACCTCGGGCTTCTTGTTGCCCGCGCCAAGCTCTGCCGCCATCTCCTGAACCTTGGCAGGAATCCTCTCATCTCCCGCGTGCTTGTTAAATGCCTCGAAAAGATCCAGCTCGGAGTTCTCCTCGATCTCAACGCCCAGATTGTAAAGCTGTTTGATCGGAGCGTTGCAGGCAAGGAAGTTCAGCGGTCTGGGGCCAAAGGAAATGATCTTCAGGTCGCTGAGGCCGATGATTGCCCTGGCAATGGGAACGAACTCATTGATCATATCGGCACATTCCTCTGCAGTACCCACGGGATACTCGGGAATATAAGCCTTGATATTGCGCAGCTTCAGGTTATAGCTTGCGTTCAGCATACCGCAGTAAGCGTCCCCGCGGCCGTCGGACAGATCGTTCTGGCTCTCCTCCGCCGCTGCCACAAAGATGGAAGGGCCGTCAAAATGCTTTGCCAGGAGTGTCTCGGAAATCTCAGGGCCGAAATTTCCAAGGTAAACGCAGAGCGCGTTACAGCCTGCCTTCTTGATATCCTCCAGCGCCTGAACCATGTGGATCTCACTCTCCACGATGCAGATGGGGCACTCGTAGATATCCGCCGCGTCGTACTTATCCGTATAAGCCTTGATCAGGGCTTTTCTCCTGTTCACGGAGAGGCTTTCCGGGAAGCAGTCACGGCTGACCGCCACGATGCCGATTTTTACCTGTGGTAAATTGTTCATAGTAAAATCCTCCTAACTGATATGTATATTTTTTATTGATAGTTTCCTGCTGATATCTATCATAGAATCAAAGGGCAGATTCTATTATCTAAATTCTATTATAACTGTTTCCATACAAAATGACTACCTGAATTTCCTCCGGCGAAACTCTCCCTTTTGTCTGTTTCCGTTACTGACACATGACAACATCCCGCGGCAGCACAGACATGAGACAAACCGTCGCATTCGCCCTTTCAGGAGATTTCATTAAGGTCTCCTGTAGAAGCTTCCTAATGACAGCCTGCCGATCACTCATTGATATCCAGGTTCTTACCCTTAAGTCCCAGGAAGCTGCCCACATCCAGGCCGCCCTCCGCATGGCCGATGAGCCATTTATTCACGGCAGTGATCAGGCAGTCCTCATTGTCCGTGGCCGTCCCTGCGGCTCTCACATGCTCCTTTTTCAATGGGTAATTGGTTCCTCTGGGCAGCACTACGGTCACCTGGAAACCCTGGCCGTCCACCCCGCAGGGCGCATAATGGAGCGTTGTGGCGTAGACCTCCACCGCCGTGCCCGCAGGCACCAGGAAAGCCTCCACCCTGGAAGTGTCATAGGTATGATCCGCCTCCACATCCTGAAGCAGTCCCAGCATCAGGATCGCGTCTGTAGCCGCCACATTGATCTCGGAATCCCTGTGATATTCCAGGGCATTCAGTTTAGTGTTGTGGCCGTTGCAGTAGCCGATCTGAATGGGCATCTCACCGTATACCGTGTCGGACAATGCCTGCATGACGGGCAGCGCCTCCAGCGCTTCCACGCTGGGCTCATAGACTACACCCTCCGGAACGGGCGTCTTCTTCATCTCCTGAACCAGTTCCGTGAAATCCACATTTGTTACCACTCTGCCGTATTTGCGGAAAGCGGCGTCATTGACTGATAAAACTTTCATATGTAACCTTTCTCCTTTCCTGCTGCTTAATGGTCCTGCTATTTAATGATCCCGAACAGCGGTTTGCAGGCGGGATAAATCTCCTTAAACTGGGCATACCGCGCTTCATACTTCGCCACCAGCTCCGGTTCCGGTTCCACGGTATCGATGATCTTTACCACCTTGTCCGCGATCTCCTCCACGCTTCCGTATTCCCCGCAGGCCACAGCCGCCAGCATGGCGCCGCCCATGGCGGGACCTTCCTCGCTCTCGATCACATCCACCTTGAGATTCAGGACATTGGCGATGATCTTCTTCCAGAGAGGACTCTTTGCACCGCCGCCGCAGATCTTGGTACGCTTCAGGTCAATTCCCAGGGACTTTGCCACCTCCAGGGAATCTCTCAGCGCAAAGGCAACCCCCTCCAGCACCGCCTGCGTCATATCCGCCCTTGTGGTGTCCATGGTCATACCGATGAATGTCGCCCTGGCATCGGGGTTGTTATGAGGGGAACGTTCTCCCATCAGGTAAGGCAGGAAATAGACATGGTTCTCGCCCAGCTTCTGGATCGGCGCCTGCTCCCCGGCATAATCCTTTGTGCCGATGATTTCATCCATCCACCACTTATTGCAGCTTGCAGCGCTGAGCATACAGCCCATCAGATGGTAGCTTCCGTCCGCATGGGCGAAGGAATGCAGCGCATTGAATTTATCCACGCCGAAGTTTTTGGAGGAAATAAAGATCGTACCGCTGGTCCCCAGGGAGATATTGCACATATTGTCTCCCACCGTGCCGGTTCCCACAGCCGCCGCCGCGTTATCTCCCGCACCTGCGGCTACCACCGTGTTCCCGGGAATACCCAGCTGCCCGGCGATCTCGGGGAGCACGGTTCCCACCTTCTCATAACTCTCATAGCAGGTGGCAAGCTGGGATGTGCTGATACCGCAGATCTCGCACATCTCCTGGGACCAGCCACGGTTCTTCACGTCGAACAGCAGCATACCGGAGGCATCGGACACATCGGTGCAGTGGACGCCCGTCAGCTTATATGCGATATAATCCTTGGGCAGCATGATCTTCGCGATCCTTGCAAAGTTTTCCGGCTCGTTCTTCTTCACCCAGAGAAGTTTGGGCGCGGTAAACCCGGCAAAGGCAATATTGGCCGTATATTGGGACAGCTTCTCCTTGCCGATGACGTTGTTCAGGTAATCCGTCTCCTCCGTGGTACGCCCATCGTTCCACAGGATCGCCGGCCGGATCACATTATCCTGCGCGTCCAGGATCACAAGGCCATGCATCTGCCCGCCGAAGCTGATCCCTGCCACCTGGCTCTTATCCACGTCCTTTACCAGTTCCCGGATTCCCTCCATGGTCTGCTCGTACCAGTCCTCCGGCTTCTGCTCCGACCAGCCCGGGTTCGGGAAATACAGCGGGTATTCCCTGGACACTATATTTACGATCTTCCCCTCACTGTCCATCAGCAGCAGCTTCACCGCCGATGTCCCCAAATCAATTCCTATGTACAGCATTTGTATCCTCCTTTATAATATAAATGGTTTATAATAAAATTCTACAAAAACCGCCTCATTCCGGCTATCGGCGCCATTGGAGGAAGCATACATCCCCATGGTGCACCCGGTAAAGCCGCCCGCCGTCTCCGTGCTCAGAAGACGCATATCCACATTTTCCGCAACCGTCCGGACACCTTCCGCCGTCTCGCAGTAAAAGGATGCCCTCTGTCCCCGATTCACGATCCGCAGCAGGACTCTCTCCCCGGAAATACCACAGCTTCCCGCCGTTTCCTCCTGTCCTTCCCGGCATAGCACAACCCGGATCTGTGTCTCTGCATCCTGCCTATACTTTTCCAGACGGACATGATAGAAATTGCTCTGTACAATGGCAAGTCCCGCACACTCCCTGTCCGTCCGCGGCTCAAATTCCATGACCGCTCCCGTCTCGTAATCCTGCTGTCTCTGACGGACGCACAGATAGGAGGGATTGACCTCCTCTTTTAATGACTCCGTCCTCAGACGCAAATGCAGCTTCCCTGACTTCAGACGGTAGAAGGGCATCCGGGGAGGATTCCGGAGCATCATAAATTCCGGCGGCAGTTTCTCCTGCAGAAAATGATAAATCCCGCTTCCCGGAGATCCTGTGTAAGTTTCCTGCAGAGAACCCCCATCCCCGACCGAAGCGATTTCCTTCCCTGAGGAATCTGCACGGGTCTCCTGAACAGCTTTCCCTGATCCGGATGAATCTGTTATTTCCCCCGAGAGATCTTCACAGGCTTCCTGAAAAGATTTCCCTGATCCGGATGAAACACTTATTTCCCCTGAAAGACTTTCGCAGGCCTCCTTCAAGGCTTCCTCTCCTCCGGAAGAAGCTTTGTCCCGCTCCGGCAGTTCCACCCGTTCCTCCAGCTTCCCCACACCCGGGTTCACCACCGGCCAGCCGTCCTCCCAGACCACTTTCGCCAGAAATGTCTCACGTCCCATATTGGTGTGCCCCCCGCAGGGTCTGGACGCCAGCATCACCATATACCATCTGCCCTCTGGATCCTCCGCCAGATCACCGTGTCCCACATTGACCACCGGGTAATCCTTCCCCAGATGTCTGTGGGTCAGTATCGGATTCGCCGGATTTCCCTCATAGGGACCGAACACACTGCGGCTCCTGGCTGCCATCACACTGTGGTGCACCGATGTCCCGCCTTCCGCAATCAACAGATAGTAATAACCGTCCTTGCGGTACAGATGGGGACCCTCCGGCCAAATAGCGCCGTTCATGGCGCCTTTCCAAAGCATATGGCTTTCCCCGGTCAGCTTCATCGCCGCCAGATCCAACTCCTGCGCCCAGATCTCCCAGTCGCCGTTGTACCGCACGCCCTCTGGGTTCGGCCTGGTGCCCACATAGTAACATGCCCCGTCACTGTCAAAGAAAAGGCTGGGATCGATGCCCGGCGCTTCCCCTCCCAGGAAATACGGTTCCGACCAGGGACCGGCAGGATCCTCTGCCGTGACAATAAAGCTTCCCCCGCCGGAGACATTGGTGGTAATCACATAAAACGTTCCTTCATGATACCGGATCGTGGGGGCGTAAATTCCCTGCGAGTGCCTGCAGCCCTCCAGGCACACCTGGGAGGATCTGTCCAGCACATTGCCGATCTGGTCCCAATGAGCCAGATCCCTGCTGTGGAAAATCGGAATCCCCGGAAAATAGGCAAAAGTGGAATTTACCAGGTAAAAGTCATTTCCCACCGCACAGATGGATGGATCCGGGTAAAACCCGCTTAAGACCGGATTGTTTACTTTCATTATCCCTGCCTCCGCGTGCACGAGCACGTTTTTCTTTATCATATCCGTTTTCAGGGAAAAAAGCAAGGAAATTTTGTAGCTATCCAAAGCCAATCAGCCTCATCCGGAATACCATAAACATCCGGCCAGACCGTCCCGTGATCCACAGGAAAGCACAGGTACAGCTCCTGAGAACTCTTGGCGGAGATATTCAATCACCAGACTGCGTCACACTATGACCAACATTATCATCATTCGCCAGCACTTCACTCAATCCCTCTATCAGATTTTGTGCCGTAACCTTTCCCATAACAAGCTTTACCACTTCTTCAACTTCTATATGAGTCGCTTTTCCATCATTCTCAATTTGGGGAACCTGCTGTACAAAAGTGATAATCAATTCTTCTTTTTCCTGATCTAAGGCACAAGTAAATCCATTTGTAAATTGCAACATATCGATACCTCCGCTACATTTCTAATCTTTCACAGAAATTATAAATCTGACATTCGTTCATATTTCCTGCCAGTCTATATTTAGATCCATGCTTATCTGCCTTTGATACCTTTCCAATAAATTTATTTTTTTCAGATTCAATGTATACTGTATTTTGAATATGCTTCACCTGCATATCCCGCCTTTTCAAATGCAGCCCCACCGTCAATTCCATATCCAGCTTCTCTGCAATATCTGCAAGAGTTCTTATCGAAAAATTGTAATCGCCGCCTTCCCATTTTGAAACCATCCCCTGACTGACACACATGTAGCTGGCAAATTCTTTCTGTGTCATGTTGGATTGAATCCTCTTTTTTGCTATGGAAGCCGATATTTCCCCTAAAACATTTGAGGCAATAATGTCTGACACCGTTACAGCGTCCCCAAATAATTCCAATAACTCTTCCAATCCAGATGATCCGATTAGTGCTTTGTTGCTCATATCAGCATCTCCTTTCATGTCATGGTGTTGAATGCTCTGAAATTTCCTGCATCTCAGCATATCTATTTGCTAAAACCGGTTTCCATTGTGTATAATCAGAAGCCCGTTTTCCTGAACGCTCATAAAACGCTGCCAGAAAAATCGGCGTATTTTCTTCATCAAACGTCATAAGCAATCGCAAATTAAAGTTTTTTCCGGATAAATGCAAAGAATAATACTCCCTGTCCAAGTATCTTATTATTTCATTCCCATCTGCAGTATATACCTGATTTTTCAGTTCTTTTACAAAATTCAGCTGTTTTACCAGCAATGCAAAGATTTCCTTTTCATTACCACTTGCATCAGACAACAATTTCTTAAAATCTTTCATAAAAAGCGAATGAAAGCGAAATCCTTGCTGCAGATATTCCTCCAGGCCCTGAACTAATTTGAGTAAGGCATCCTTCTTATTCATTCATACTCCTATTTATTCATTATATTACTTATAAGTAATATCCGCAACAACTTTTCTTCCGGTATTTCAGCATTGAAAAGTTTTCATTTCTTTTCACGCACCTTTTGCATGACCAGTAACAAGTTTTAACCACTCAAAGCCCTGTCATTTACCGCTTTCCCTGTCAACGATAAATCAGCCGTTTCAACCCGTGGTATACTCCGGAAAAAACTCTGCTCTCCGCCATCGCCCTGCGCAGCGGCGCCAGGGTACAAGCCATCACAAACCTGTACTGAAAAAGCTCCCCCTTACTCATGTAAGCGGAAGTGATCTGTCTGTGCTCCTGCCTGTCCCGTTTCCGGTTCTCCTTGCTCTCCGAATAGCCTCCTCCTTC
>CANDMD010000134.1 GCA_947385725.1 uncultured Lachnospiraceae bacterium
TGTGAGGCAGGAGATTCCAAACGGCGATTCCTACTTTGAGAAAGGCGACACGGTGATTATTGTCACTAACGGCAAAAAAGGCATTTATCAGTTGAATGATATCTTTGAATAATGATAAGGATTTCCACTGGAGGCTTTGTGTGAGTTATGAACTATAAGATGATGGGACGTTTTATCGGGAAAATGCTGATCGTGGAGGCGGTGTTTATGCTGCCTGCCCTGCTGATCAGCCTGTTTTTGGGAGAGCGTTCTTCTGTCCGGGCTTTTCTGGTCAGTGTGATGGCGATTGCGCTGGCAGCGGCAGTCCTGCTTCTCGTCTGCAGGGGATCAAAAAATAAATTTTACGCCAGGGAAGGTCTGGTGTGCGTGGGATTAAGCTGGGCGATCATGAGTCTGCTGGGCTGTCTGCCGTTTTATCTGTCGGGAGCGATCCCTGATTTTGTGGATGCGTTTTTCGAGATCGTGTCCGGATTTACCACTACGGGGGCGTCCATCCTGACGGAAATCGAAGGGCTGCCCAAAGGCATCCTGTACTGGCGGAGCTTCAGCCACTGGCTGGGGGGAATGGGCGTGCTGGTCTTTCTGCTGGCAATCTCATCCGCGGGGGGCGGTGACAATGGATTTACCATGCACCTTCTGCGGGCGGAGAGCCCGGGGCCTAATGTGGGCAAGCTGGTTCCCAAAATGCGTAAGACGGCGAGAATCTTGTACGAACTGTATATCCTGCTGACGGTGATCAATGTGATCTTCCTGCTGGCCGGGGGAATGCCCCTGTTTGAAGCGGTGTGCACCGCATTCGGCACGGCGGGCACGGGGGGCTTTGGCATCAAGAATGACAGTATAGCGGGCTACAGCCCTTATATACAGAATGTGTGTACCGTGTTCATGATGCTTTTCGGCGTCAATTTTACCTGTTATTACCTACTGCTGCTGAAACAGTTCAAGGCGGTGTTTCAGGATGAAGAGCTGCGGCTGTACCTGGGCGTGGCTGCGGCGAGTGTGCTGCTGATCGTCTGGAATTTAAAGGATTTCTATCCCACATTGAGGGAAACCCTGCGCCATGCGGCCTTTCAGGTGGCAAGCATTATGACCACGACAGGTTATGCCACCACGGACTTCGACCTGTGGCCCACCTTTTCCAAGGTGATCCTGTTTGCGCTCATGGTGATCGGAGCCAGTGCGGGCAGCACCGGCGGAGGTTTTAAGTGCGGACGTGTGCTCCTGGTCATTAAAAGTCTGCGCCGCAGCGTGCGGCAGGTCATTCATCCCGAGAAGGTACAGGCAGTACGGTCCAACGGACATCCGGTGGACGAGAAGATATTGCAGAATACCAATGCATATCTGGCGGCATATGTGATCATTATTTTACTGAGTTTCATTTTGATCTCCGTAGACGGTTTTTCCATGACTACCAACCTGTCCGCGGTGATGGCCTGCTTCAACAATATCGGGCCGGGGTTTGAGGCTGTGGGACCCTCCTGCAACTTTTCCGGGTTCAGCAGCTTTTCAAAGATCGTGCTGATCCTGGATATGCTGGCGGGAAGGCTGGAGATCTTCCCCATACTGATCCTGTTTTCCCGGACGACCTGGAAGAGACGTTGAAGCGGATGTTACGGTTTCGCTGATTCCTGCGGGATCTCCTGCAAAGGCTTTTACGATCCCATGCGACAGGGAGGACAGAGAGACGGCAGGTCAGAGCAAACCCATGTTTCTCAGGATGAAAACAGCCAGGAAAGTGGTGAAGATGGATGCGATGGAGGTCCAGACCACCAGCTGGCCCGCCAGGACGCCGTCGTTATCCATTTCCTGGGCCATGATGGCGCTGGAGACCGCCACGGGGGAGCCGAACAGGGCTACCAGGGCGGGATATACCGTGGCATCGAAGCTGATGAGGCCGGTGTATCTGGACAGAATGACCGCCAGTCCGATCACCACCAGGGGAACGACAACCACGCGGGAGGCTGTTCCGATAATGATCTCTTTCAGCATCCCCTTTACCGCGGCGAAGTCAAACAGACCGCCCAGGATCACCAGGGCCAGGGGCGAACTGATTCGGGACAGGTTATTGACTGCGTCGTAAAGGAATTTCATGCTGCCGGAAAGGGAAAACACAAGACTTCCGTCCGGATCCACAGGGATGAAGGAGCGGACTCCCAGTACGATCAGGCCGCACACCACGCCGATGATAAGGGGATTTTTCGCGATCTTCAACAGGACATCCTTCAGGTTGGCCTTGTGCCCGTCTTCCCCGCCAAGAAACATGGTCAGTGCAATGACCGCAAGGATGTTGAAAGTGGGAATGGAAAATGCGCTCAGCACAGCGGCGATTCCCTTTCCCTCCGCGCCGCCAAGGGATTCCGCAAGGGGAAGTCCGATGATGGCAAAGTTGGAGCGGAATACGCATTGCAGTATGACCCCTTTCTGCCGATTGTCGGGGACCGTCAGCTTTACCATGGCCAGGCCGATGAAAAATGCGGCGAAGATGGCAATCTCGGAATAGGCCACCACGGACCAGTTGATGTCCGTGAAGGAGTCAATATTGTATACATTGACGAACAGCATACAGGGCAGGCAGACGCGGAAAATCAGTTTGTTTCCCTTTTTGAACCAGCCTTCGTCCAGAAAGTTTTTTTGTTTCAGCAGATAGCCAAACAGTATCAGTAAGATAATGGGCAGTATGGCATTCATTGCAAAAAGTAAAGTATCCATTTTTCCTCACATTCCGCCGCACAGGCGACTTTTTCAGTATAATATTCCATGGCCGGGTCAGCAGATGATGAAGCGTCGGGATTGCAGAATGAAAACCTCAGTCTGTTTCCTTCACTTCGTCCACATTGGTTAAAATAAATTTCCGGCTGGGTTCTTCCCGGAAATGTACCTGTTCCAGTTCCAGCAGTTTCACGTTTTCACAGACAAAGCCCACATGTAAAAATAAGTCTTTCCACGGGGTCATGGCCATTTCGCCGGGGGAGGCGCCAGGTTTATATGAAACGGAGATATGTTTCAGCGTCACTTTTTCCAGCATGGACTCGGGAAGCCCCAGGAAAAATCCCGCGCCATAAGAAACATTTTCGCATATAATGTCCTCAAATGCAAATTCCTTAAATGCAGGGGTTCGATCGGTGGCTTCCCGATACTCCCGGACAAAACGATCATCATATGCATCGTTTCCGGCTTTGTAGAAGGCATTGATGACAAAAGGCGCTTTCACGTCTTCCATATGAATATTTCGAAAAGTGACGTCCTGTATCACGGCCAGATTTCCCCGTCCCCGCTGGCTCTTGATCCTGAGTCCCCTGTCCGTCTGCCGGAAAATGCAGTTTGTCACCAGCACGTCCCGGATTCCGCCGCTGTTCTCGCTGCCCAGGGTGACGCCGCCGTGCCCGTATTCCATGAGGCAGTTGCGGATCGTGATCCGGGAGCAGGGAGTGTGGTATCTGCGGGCAAAATCAATCTTGCCGGATTTGATGGCGATACAGTCGTCCCCCACGCTGATCCGCACGCCCACAATGTCCACGTCGTGGCAGGACTCCGGGTCGATGCCGTCCGTGGTGGGGGAATCAGCAGGGTTGACCAGATTCAGGTTGATATATTTCAAATGCCTGGAATAGAAGGGGTGCTGGTTCCAGGAGGGTGTGTTGCAGACAGTGATGCCCTCCAGCGTGATATTCTCGCAGGTGTGCAGGAAAATTCCCTTGGGCCGCCTGGCGATCCGCTTCGTCCGATGGTCGATCCACCAGTCCCCGGCCTGGGCGTTGCAGTCGATCACACCTTCCCCGTATATGCAGACATTTTTGACGCCGATACCGGTGAGGATGCTGGCAAAGGAATCGTCCGCGCATCCCTCCCAGGTGCCCAGCGGAATGCCGTTTTTTTCCGTGGAAGCCTTCAGGATGGGAAAGGCGGTACGGTCTGTTTCCCCCACCAGCCGGGATCCCCTGGGCAGATGAAGGATCAGGTCGTGGCGCAGAAACAGAGCCGTCACTTTATAAACGCCGCGGATGGTCAGGAACTCGTCCCCTGCCAGGCTGTCGATGGCCTGCTGCAGGCCGGCGGTGTCATCCTCCGCGCCACCGTCCCTGGAGGAATGGTAGATCACCTCCCTGCGGTCTGACGTGCGGAAGGACAGCGTATGCGTGTCAGTCCCGTCTTCTGCCTTATAGGAAACTGTGTCCTGGCCAAAGCGCCATTTATGGCGCTTTTTTATGAGCCGGAGTTCATAATCGCAGCCGGGTTCCAGTCCATGCAGGGAGAAGGAATTGCGCGTCTGCATCCCCAGGGAACTACCGTTCAGGAACATTTCAAAGGGCTCTGTTTCATAGCAGTCATGATTTTCCAGTTCCACTGAAACGGAGGTGGGTGTGATCAGGTTCACATGTATATTTGAAGGATCGGGCATATTGGTCTTAGCCTCCGTGTATTCTTTCCGCTGCCTGTTTGTGCCGACCGCGTTGGCATGAAGGCAAGTTTGAAAAAGTGTAAAGTCCCGGATGGTTTGATAAGGACTTTACACCTTTTGGTTGTGGGTTGTGGTTTAGTTTGCCGGCGGTGTCAGCGGAGGCTGCTGATATAGTTTGCGCTCAATACATTTCTTTTAAAAGCCAGCTGCCGCTTGATTTTTTCATACCCACCTTCGCTGTCTGCCATTTCCAATCTTTCCAATAAATCCAGCTTGTCTAAAAGATGAACGTTCAGTTCTTTTTCGGTTGGCATAGACTCACCTGCTTTCTTCAAATGCTGCTTACGTGTTTTGGTATTTTTATTATAGCAATTCAAGTACGAAGTGTAAAGTCTATGTTCAAAGTGAGGGATTCTGAACGTTCTTGACAAATAGAACTGAAAATGATATAGCTACTTCTATAAAAGTGTGCAAAAAACAGAAATAAGGATGGATTGGGATGAAGCGTATTTTTTTGGTGGAAGATGACATGAGCCTGATCGGCGGGCTTTCCTTTGCCGTCAGGAAGCAGGGGTATGAGATCGATATTGCACGGACCAGCCTTGAGGCGGATGCCATGTGGACGGAGGACAGATATGACCTGGTCATTCTGGACGTATCGCTGCCGGATGGATCAGGTTTTGAACTGTGCAAAAAACTGCGCCGGACGTCGAAGGTTCCCATTATGTTCCTGACAGCTGCCGATGAGGAGGCGGACATTATCATGGGACTTGACATCGGCGCGGACGATTATATCACAAAGCCCTTCAAGCTGGCGGTCTTTCTGTCAAGGATCCATGCGCTGCTGCGCAGGAGCGATAATTTCAGCCAGTCGGAGGCGGAACTGTACTCCAATGAGATCCGGGTGCAGCGGCTGAAAGGGGAAGTCTATAAGAACGGGGAACTTCTGGATCTGACCGCAAATGAATATAAGCTGCTGTGTCTGTTCATGGAAAATCCCAATGTGATCCTGTCGGCGGAGCAGATTTTAGGGAAATTGTGGGACTGCGATGAGAATTATATCGATAACAATACGCTGACGGTATATATACGCAGGCTGCGCATGAAGATAGAGGACGATCCCGGGGAGCCGAAGCGGATTGTGACTGTCCGGCGGATGGGGTATAAATGGAATGTGGTAGAATAGCGTGAAAAGCATCAGGGCATTTTACGGAGAAGTACTAATGCCGAAACAACATAGGGGTGTAGGTATGAATATACTGGCAAATAAAAATATCAGACAGCTTTTTCGCAGGATATCGGTCTGTATCGTGGCGATCACCCTGCTTTCGGGCGCTTTCCTGGCGGCAGGGTCAAAGTATATGGCAGTCTGCATCTGGGTCTGCCTTCCCTGTATGGGTATCGCAGTTCTGGGATTCTGCCATGATTATTTCAGGAAGCAGAGCAGAACCATAGAGGATGCAGTGAGCCAGGTCAGGGAGTACATTTCCGGCAACAGGGACGCCCGCATCGAGAGCAGCGAAGAAGGCGAACTGTACAGGCTGCTCCATGAGGTCAATACCCTGGCGGCGATCCTCAATGCCCATGCGGAAAACGAGGGAAGGGCGAAACAGTTCCTACGGGATACCATATCGGACATTTCCCATCAACTGAAAACACCTCTTGCGGCACTCAACATTTACAACGGCATTATCCGGGAGGAGGCAGGGGATGCTTCCACGGTCAGGGAGTTTGTGGATTCCTCGGAGCAGGAACTGGACAGGATCCAGGCGCTGGTGCAGAATCTGCTGAATGTGGCTAAATTTGACGCGGATATCATTGAACTGAACCGGGAAATACAGAATGTTTCGGAAATGATGGAGGATGTGGGAAAGCGTTTTGCATTCCGCGCCGCACAGGAGGGGAAGGAAATCCTTCTGGAAGGGGAGGAAGCCCTTACCCTGTCCTGTGACCGCAGCTGGCTGACGGAGGCAGTGGGCAATGTGGTGAAGAATGCGCTGGATCATACCAGGGAAGGGGGGACGATCCGCATAGAATGGACGCAGGCGGCGTCCACGATGCGGATCCTGGTAAAGGATAATGGGACGGGTATCCACCCGGAGGATCTGTATCATATTTTCAAGCGTTTCTACCGCAGCCGGTTTTCGGAGGATGTCCAGGGGATCGGCCTTGGCCTGCCCCTTGCGAAATCCATTACCGAGGCGCACGGCGGTTCGCTGAAGGTGGACAGCCAGTTAGGCATGGGCAGCACCTTTCTGTTCCTGTTTCCTATAAATTTGCAATCGCAAAGATGACAAAATTGTAGGATAGAAGTCATTTTACCGTAGGGTTGCCGTGATATGCTTTCAATCGTCAGAGATGTAGAAACCATCCCTGAGAACAACACAAAGAAAAAGAGGTGCATATCATTATGAATCTATTGGAAGTCAAGTCGGTCTCCAAGGTCTACGGCAGCGGGGAGACAGCGGTACACGCCCTGAAGAATGTCAGCTTTTCCGTTCCCAAGGGAGAGTTTGTGGCAGTGGTCGGGGAATCGGGCTCCGGGAAAAGTACGCTGCTGAATATGATCGGCGCGCTGGATACGCCCACCACAGGAAAAGTGTTTATTGACAGCAGGGATATCTTCGGGATGCCGGAAAAGAAGCTGACGGTGTTCCGCCGCAGGAATATCGGCTTTATTTTCCAGAATTTCAACCTGATCCCCGAACTGACGGTGGAACAGAATATGGTTTTCCCGGTACTGCTGGACTACCAGAAGCCCAACCAGAAATACCTGGAGGAACTGCTGGAGGTGCTGAAGCTGCGGGAACGCCGTCACCATCTGCCCGGCCAGCTGTCGGGCGGACAGCAACAGAGGGTGGCCATCGGGCGCGCGCTGATCACCCGGCCGGCTTTGATCCTGGCGGATGAGCCCACCGGAAACCTGGATACCCAGAACAGCAGCGAGGTGATTTCTTTATTGAAGGAAGCATCCAGGAAATATGAGCAGACCATTGTCATGATCACCCACAGCAGGGGGATCGCTCAGACTGCGGACCGGATCCTGGAGGTATCGGACGGGGTGCTGACGGATTTCGGGCGGTATGACGCCAGGGGGTATGATACCAGGGAATATGATATCAGAAACCTTGGCGCGGGAGAAAGCGGTGGTGGTACAGGATACCGGGAGATTGCAACGGTGGCACAGGATACCGGAAAAGGCGGATTTTCCGTGATCGACCTGGACGCTGCGGGAAGGGAGGCATGACCATGGATCACAAAATGAAAAGCTATCTCAGCCTCATCCCCATTTCCGCCCGTGTCCGCAGGAAGCAGAGCAGACTGATCTTTGTGTGTATCATCCTGGCGGTTTTCCTGGTGACGACTATTTTTTCCCTGGCGGAGGTTTTTGCCCGGACGCAGAGCGCAGGCTCCCTGGAGAGGGCGGGGAACTGGCATATGCGGTTGACCGGAATCGATGAAAGCACGGCGGAGCAGATTGCGGAATTCCCGGAGGTGGCCGCATCCTCCTGGTACGATGTGCTGAACCTGGATGATGACCTGAACATGGACAAGGAATATTATATCGGAGGAATGCAGACAGCGCTGTGCGGCATTGAGGAAGCGTTTATCGGCAATATCAAGCCCTACTTTTCCGAAGGGGCGCATTTGAACGGCGGAAATGAAGTGATCCTCACGGAGAATGCCAGGGAACTCCTGGGGGTGGACGTGGGCGACAGCGTTACCCTGGACACACCTGCGGGGGATCATGTCTTCCTCGTATCGGGCTTCCGCATCAACGGCGACCACGGGCAGTACGAAGGCTCCAACGGCGGCGACAGCAGCGCCCTGCTGGTGGGAAAGGACCGGGTGGGCGCGTTCCTGGATATCCGTGTGTTCCGGGAGATCTGCGGGGAAAATAACGACACCGGCGATCCCCAGTACTATATTCAGTTTGGGGAAAAGGTACGGCTGAGAAAAGCCATAGCCGGACTGCAGGAAGAATATGGCATACCGGATGAAAACATAAGCTATAATACCGTTCTCATGGCAACTTACGGTATCTCGAACAACTCCTATATCCAGAGTGTGTTTCCCCTTGCGGCGGTGCTGTTTCTGATGATCCTTGCGGCGGGCGTCCTGATGATCTCCAGCAGCATGAACAGCAATGTATCCCAGAGGATGCAGTTTTTCGGGATGCTGCGCTGTATCGGGGCCAGCAGAAGCCAGATCATCCGTTTCGTGCGGCTGGAAGCCCTGAACTGGTGTAAGACGGCTGTGCCCGTGGGGTGCGCGCTTGGAGTGGCGGCGGTATGGATCGTTACCTGGTGCCAGAGGAATTTGGTGGGAGGCGAATCCTCCAATGCTCCTTATATCATAAGTATGATCGGTATTCTGTGCGGCGCAGCGGTGGGAGTGATCACCGTGTTCCTGGCGGCGCAGGCCCCGGCGAAGCGGGCGGCAAAGGCGTCTCCCGTGTCGGCGGTATCAGGCAACGTGGATGTCTGTGCGAAGGGGAGATATGGTGTCCGCGGTGCAGGCCGGTCAGCGAAAGGTGTCCAGGGTTCACATAAGGGAACTTCTTCTCACGTGGGCAGGGTAGAAACGGCCCTGGGCTTCCACCATGCCGTGGGGGCGAAGAAGAACCTGCTTCTGATGACAGGCTCCTTTGCCATCAGTATCGTCCTGTTCCTGTGCTTCTCCGTACTGATCACACTGGTGGACTGCATGCTGCCCCAGAAGGCGTCCGCCCCGGATCTTGACATTACCAGTGTGGATCTCACAAATTCCATTGACCCGTCCCTGGTGGAGTCCATAGAGGCGCTGGACGGCGTGGCACATGCCTTCGGCAGGTGCATGAGCAATGATGTCCCGGCCGGGCTGATTTTCCGGGATCCTGCGGGAAGCGGCGTGGAAGCCGGGGAAGTGGCGGGGACGGTGGATCTGATCTCCTACAGCCAATACCAGCTGGAACTGCTGGTGAAGGACGCGGATCTGAGAAAGGGCAGCGATATCAGGAGAATGACGGAGGGCAGCAGCTGTGCCCTTGCCATCTGGGACAGGGATATGCCCCTGGAGATCGGCGACAGGGTCCGCATAGGGGAGGAGGAACTGGAAATTGTGGGATTATTGAAGTACAGTCCCTATTCCAACAACGGCAGCACGGACGGAAAGACCATACTGATCCTGCCCGAGGAAACCTACCGGCGTCTGACCGGGGAGACGGGCTATGTCATTGTGGAGGCACAGTTTGAGAGCCGGATCCTGGAGGTCAGCAATGACGCCGTGGATGAGATTGCCAGGCTTTCCAGGGAGTATGACTTCCGTGACAGGCGGGAGGAGTCAATCGGCAGCATGTACCTGATGTTTATGGTGTTTGTCTATGGCTTTGTGGCGCTCATAGCTTTGATTGCCCTGCTGAATATTGTAAACAGCATTTCCATGAGCGTCACCGCCCGGATCAACCAGTACGGGGCCATGCGGGCCATCGGCATGAGCGTGGGACAGGTCACCAGGATGATCGCGGCGGAGGCTTTTACCTATTCAGCTGTGGGGCTGCTTGTGGGCTGCGGGCTGGGACTGCCGCTGAGCAGATGGATGTTCGACAGGCTGGTGACCTCGCACTTCTACTATATTTTCTGGACCCTGCCCGTGGGCCAGATCGCGGTGATACTGGTCTTTGTCATCCTGGCGGCGCTGGCAGCGGTGTATACGCCGTCCAGGCGTATCCGGAATATGGTGGTGACGGAGACCATCAATGAACTGTAAAAAGGCTGCCCGTATATAATTTTTTGTATGAGTTTACACTCTCTACAGCATCTATTTCAGACCGGAATAAGAAACCCGGAAAGCC
>CANDMD010000135.1 GCA_947385725.1 uncultured Lachnospiraceae bacterium
ATGGAGGCTGGTGGAGGAATTTGGGGCGGAAAGCTTCAGGGTGCAGCAGGACGGGAGGCTCTTATTCCAGGCGGATTACACCAATAAGGATAACCTGATCACATGGCTGCTATCCTTCCGGGAAAAGGTGGAATTACTGGAACCGGAAGACATACGGGAGGAGATCAAGGTCAGCATTGAACGGATGAAAAAGAGATACGAGGGTGAAAGGAGAACGGAATTATGAGGTACACATGGATTGACGAATATTTACTTGGCAAGGAGGGAGTGACAAAGGATCTTCAGAAGGACTGGAACTGGATCCGCTACCAGATAGGCGGCAAAATGTTTGCGGCAGTCTGCCTGGGTGAGCAGGATGAGCCGTATTATATCACGCTGAAGCTGGAGCCGCTGGAGGGCGATTTCCTGCGGCAGCAGTACGAAGATATCGTTCCCGGGTATTATATGAATAAAACTCATTGGAATTCCATAAAGCCGGACGGAGAGGTACCTGATGATTTGTTGAAGGACTTACTGGATAAATCGTACGCCATAAACCAAAAAGGCATGAAAGGGTGCGGGGAGTGCGGGAATGCCCCCTGCGAGATCTGGAGAAAGACAAAAGACCCTGCCTATACAGAGGAAGAGTTTGAACGTAATATCCAGGAAAGAGTAAGCAGATTAAGAAAAGCCTGATTTATGCAATAGAGTCGTTTGCAGAAGAATTTGCCGGAAGTTCAGTGAATTAAGTTGACGGAAAACAGGAAAACACTTAATATTAAGTTGATGCTAAACCTGTGAAAAAGGATAATGAAAAAAAGACTGAGCAGAATAGTTACAGGGTATCCATTTACAGGATAGCCACTGAGATACACGCATTCACGGAAGGCCCGGCGATTGATATGGAAAAGAAACTCAAAAATCACTTTAGAATCAAAAAAATGTTTTCTTCTTTGCTGTTATCCTATGGGGCGCTGGTAATGCTGCCCTTTATATCGGTATTTGTATTGCTGCAGTTCTGGAACGCCAGCACGGAAAAATATTATAAGGAGATTGTGGACCACAGCCTGACAGAGGGGCGTATGGCTTTTGAAAAAAGGCTGGACGTCCTCCATGCAGGCGCTTTTTCTATCCTATATGACAGTGACTTAAGCTGGGTGTCTTTTTTACAGGGATTGGCGCCCGGCGATACCAATATCACTACCCTGATGAACTGTAATGAAATGCTCAATGATGCCTTTGCGGATTCTACTAATTATTATAACTACTGTGTGGTATTGGAAAACGGTTTTGTGTTTCGGAAAAAGGGCATGTGCATCGGCAAGGAGTTTTTTTATAATAATTATCGTAAATATGAAGAAATATCATATGATGAATGGTATGAAAAGAGTTTTGAGGCGACGACATGGCAGTTATTTCCCATGCAGCAGATCAGGACGGAAGAAAGTGCGGAGGAAGCCATGACCTACTCCTATCCCATCCGAGGAAATTTACAAAAAGAAGGTAAGGCAAGGGTCGTAGTACAGTTTTTGCTGACAAAGCAGGATATGGCAGACATGTTTTCGGCGCTTGGAAATATGCAGGGTGTTGTCTATATCTTTGACGATAAGGGAGCCTGCCTTGCCAACTTCTTTGAAGAGACGGAGAGTGAGCCGCTTACAATGGAGAACCTGCCGGAGGAAGGCGGTTATGAGATCAGGGTGTTGGACGGTGTGGAGAAGCTTGTCATGCAGCAGCCATCCAGTGACGGGAAGCTGGTCTTTGCGGTGGCGCTTCCGGCTGAAATTGCATTGATGAACCTGAAGCAGACGGAACGCATTGCCTGGATCGTGCTGGCGGCAGGTTTCCTTTTTGAAGTCATATTGGGCTGGCGTTTTGCCATGCGGTACAGCGGCCCCATTAAAAATGTGATAGGAAATATGCAAAGGATGTTTACGGCAAGTGAAACGAATGCCAGTGAGCCGGTGGGTGGTACAGCGCTTCACGGAAAGCACCTTTCGGAGTATGAATACCTGGAAAAGGGAGTAAACGCCCTGCTGGATACCAATCAGTCCATGCGGCATACCCTGAAGGAAAAGAGGGCAAGGGAGAAAACCAACTTTTTGATGCTGCTGCTCAACGGGGAGTTTCATACAGACAGGGAAGTGGAAGAGGAAGCCTTGTATGTGGGGGTGGATCTGACGTCGCCGTGTCATTATGTGCTTGTGTTTTACACGGAGACCGGGAGGGATCAAGTGATTCGGTATATGGAGGACATGACATACCCTTTTGTGAAAGCTGTCTATGGGGTGGATGCATATAAAATTGCCCTGCTGATCGCCTGTGAGGAAGCGCAGCCGGAGACAGCCAGACGTGACCGGCGTCTGTTGTTGGAAGGATTGGAACGGGAAGGATCGGAGCAGGGGGAACAGCCCTGTATTTATGTGGGGGTGGGCAGGGCCTATGCCGGGAAAAGCGATCTGTGCTTTTCCTTCCGACAGGCGTGCTACTGTGCGGACAAGGCGTTTCGGGAGGGAAACCGGACAGAAGAAGTGGAATACAGCCGTGTCCTTCTGGAACTGAATATGCCATGGTATCCCGCCGGACTGGAAGAAAGACTGGTCAATGCCGCCAGATGCGGTAAAACTGAAACGGTGCAGGAGATTTTTACGGGCCTGCGGGAAGAGAATTTTGAGAAAAGGCATTTGTCCCTGCCCATGGGGAGAATGATAACATCCAATTTAACGTCCGCCCTTCTGGGACTGTATAATAATATGTCGGAAAATGAGAATATTATGGAATTTGTGGAGCGTGCGGAGAAGGAGAGCGATCCGCAGAACACCTTCCGGCTGCTGGAGGAGCAGTTTATGGGACTGGGCGAGAGGATGAACGCATCCCGCGACAGAAAGACGGAAGAATATTATGACCGGCTCCAAAGTTATATGGAGACAAAGTATCAGGACGAACAATTCGGTATGCCGGTGGCCGCGGAAGACTTTGGGCTGTCCGAAAGCTATTTCTCCACCTTTTTCAAAGAAGTTATGGGAAAAGCCTTCAGCAGCTACCTGGAAAATATGAGGCTGGAAAAATCCAAGGAACTGATCTCGGAGGGAAAATATGATCTGGAACAGATTTCCCGCATGGTGGGTTATAACAGCAGCGCAACCTTCAGGAGAGCCTTCAAGAGGGCTTACGGGGTGGCTCCATCTGCCTATAAAAACCAGAAACAGTAGGAATTGTACGTTGCAAAATGAAATGTATGGTGCCCTTTCAAACGAGATGTACGGTGAAAAAGAGATTTCAAGTTGTCGTGTTCCCCGACCTTGTGTAGACTTCAAACTACCAATAACAAATGCGAAAGCCACATGGGAAATGTGCAGCCCACATGGAAAATGCAGGGAATACAATGCGCAGTTCACAATGCGGATACCGCATGGAAAAGGAGAGGGACAAATATGAAAAAGAAGAAAATCACGGCTCTTTTGTTGACCTGTGCCATGACAACCGGAATGCTTGCCGGATGTGGAGGTGGGGATAACAACGGAAGCCAGCAGGCATCTCAGTCACAGGCGGGCAGTACGGAAACGACGTCCTCATCAGGCGCATCAGAAGGAAGCAATTCCAATTTCAATGCGCCGGGCGAACTTCCTATTGTGAAGGAATCGGTTACATTGACCGTCTTTGCGCCGTCCAACGGGGAAAATTCCTGGGAGGACAACGTGCAGGTAAAGGAACTGGAGGAGGCTACCGGGATTCATCTGGAGTGGCAGACCTGTGCTTCTTCCGATAAGGTACAGGACAAACTGAGTACTTTATTTGCTTCCGAAGATATGCCGGACATCATTCTGACCGGGGTAGGAAACCGCTATGACAAGGCGACGGAGCAGTCGCTGGGCGAGCAGGGACTGGTGATCCCTTTGAATGAATACCTGGATACCGTTTCCGTGGGATACAAGGCAGCCTTTGAGGAGATTGACGGCTTCCGCGAGTATATCACCACACCAAGCGGCAACATATATTCCCTGCCGAATGTAGACGGCTCCCTTCACATGCAGTACATGATGAAGTTATGGATCAATACGGAATGGCTTGATAACCTGAACCTGGAGATGCCCACTACCACCGAAGAGTTTTACCAGGTCATGAAGGCCTTTAAAGAGCAGGATGCCAACGGGAACGGCGACCCCAATGACGAAATCCCGCTGTCCACATCCTCCTCAACCATGTCGGCCCAGATTGACGGTTTCCTGATGAACCCCTTCCAGCTGACTTCAGAAACGGACAGGCTGTATGTGGATAACGGAGTGGTGTCCTTTGCCCCTGTCCAGGAAGGCTATAAAGAAGGATTGAAATATTTGAACCGGTTGTATTCAGAAGGTTTGATCAATCCGGAATCCTTTACGCAGGACACGAAAAACCAGGTGGTGATCAACGAGGCCGGAGAGGAATGTGTGATAGGCGCTTTCCTGGGAATGCGTCCGGGATTTGCCTGTGACCTTTCCACGGAACCTTTCTCCGAAAAGTGGGAACAATATCAGCCCCTTGCGCCGCTGACAGGACCTGACGGCCAATGTGTGGCATCCTGGGATCCTTACGTCATGTTTCAGACCGGTATGACGTTTATCTCCAGCACCTGTTCGAATCCGGAGGCTGCGTTCCGTCTGCTTGATTATCTTGCCACGGAGGAAAATACCTACAGACAGTCCCTCGGCATTGAGGGTGTCCATTATGAATTGCTGGACGACTCCACTACCGAGCTGGGGCTGGACGGTGAATCCAAGGCACTGTATAAGACACTGGGCGTGGACAAGACGAACCAGACCCTGGATCAGCTGGCAGGGCTGGTACGCACACCGGAATTTATCGCAGGCGCAGCTACGAATCCCGATCCCTACGCCGAGGGAGTTCGCCCCCTGGACGGACGGCAGGTTCTGCTTTACAAAGGCTCCCTGCTGCATCAGGCAGTGCACCAGGACCTGGAATCGGTAATGCCAGACCTTTATATGAGCCAGGAGGATACCAGCGAAATGTCGCTCCTGAAGACAAACATCATGGATACCCATAACAGCTATATGGTACAGTTCATCACGGGAGGAGAAAAAGACATTGATTCCAACTGGGACAGCTATATCTCTGCATTGAACAGTGTAGGACTGGAGCGTTATCTTGAGTTGCTCCAGAAAGCATATGACGAATCCGCGTTTTCAGAATGACGGAATGGATTGTGACAGGAATCAGGGGATTCGGGAAAAGAATCCCCTTTTCCTATACGGTGGGGACAGCCCTAAGGAGGAGTGAAGAAATTGGATGCAGATAAAAAGATACAGCAAAGAAAACAAAACAGAAAGAATCGCTTGAAGGCTGTCAGGCGGCATTGGCAGTTATACCTGATTGTGGCACTGCCGGTGATCTACCTGATCGTATTCCGGTATATGCCGATCATAGGGTCCCAGATAGCGTTTCGCGATTATACGTTCAGGGGAGGCATTTGGAACAGTCCTTTTGTAGGCTTGAAGCATTTTAAGACCTTTTTTTCGTCCCCTCAGTTTTCCCGGTTAATGATCAACACGCTGGGACTGTCTGTCTACGGGATCATCGTGGGCATTTTCCCTCCCATTATCCTGTCAATTTCACTGAATTATGTCCGGATGAAATGGTTTGGCAAGACGGTGCAGATGGTGACCTATATGCCTTATTTCATTTCAACGGTCCTGATCGTGGGGATATTGACACAGATGTTGTCCCTCACAGGTCCCGTGAACAGGCTGATCCAGACGTTGGGGGGAGAAGCGGTTCATTTTATGGGATCCCCCAAATTGTTTAAGTCATTGTATGTGTTTTCGGATGTCTGGCAGAAAACAGGGTACAATGCCGTGATTTATATTTCCGCCCTGGCAGCGGTAGACCAGGAACTGCATGAGGCAGCCACTGTGGACGGCGCCAATATATGGCAGAGAATCCGTTACATAGATATTCCGGGTATCCTTCCTACAGCGGTGATCCTGCTGATCATGTCCTGCGGGAATATATTGACCATTGGCTATGAAAAGGTGCTCCTGCTCCAGAATGACCTGAACATGACTTCTTCGGATATTATTTCCACCTATGTGTACCGGATCGGCCTGACATCCATGCAATACAGCTATTCCACTGCGATTGGCATCTTCCAGTCGGTGGTATCCCTGTTCCTGTTGCTTGTGGTAAACAAAATTTCCGACAAGGTTTCGGAAACCAGTCTTTTTTAGGAGGTGAACATATGAAAAAGAATTGGAACAACAACAGGGTATTTTATGTGGTGAATATGGTGTTCCTTGTCCTGTGTTTTTTGATAGTTGCCCTGCCGATTGTTAATGTCATTGCATCTTCCCTGTCCACTCCCAATGCCGTCGTCCGGGGGAAGGTATCTTTCTGGCCCATAGGATTTAATTTCGATGCCTATCAGCAGATCCTTGCCAACAAGATGCTCCTGACGGGATATAAAAATTCCATCATATATATGACGGTGGGAACCTGTGTGAATATCGTCATGACCATATTGGCCGCATATCCCTTGTCGGTAAAGGATTTTGTGGGAAGGAAGGTGATCACTTCCATGTTTATTTTTGTCATGATATTCACGGCGCCCCTGATCCCTACCTACTTAAATGTCAAGAACCTGGGCCTTCTGGACAGTATGTGGGCATTGATCCTGCCCGGTGCGATTTCCGTTTACAATATGGTCATTGCAAGAACCTATTTCCAGAACAGCATACCGGGGGAAATGCTGGAATCTGCAAGACTCGACGGCTGCGATGATGTGGGCATCCTGTTGAGGATGGTGCTGCCTCTGTCGAAATCCATCATAGCCGTGTTGGTATTGTATTATGCGGTATACCATTGGAACTCTTATTTTGACGCTTTCATTTACCTTTCCACGGACTCGAAATTCACGCTGCAGTTGGTGCTGAGAAATATCATGAGTTCCGTGGCGGCTTTGCAGGAGATGGTGGCAACCGCGGAACAAAGTATGCGTGCGGCGACCATAGAGGTCTTAAAATATGCCGTTATCGTAGTGGGAAGCATTCCCCTGATCGTGCTATATCCTTTTATACAAAAGCATTTTGTGAAGGGTGTGATGATCGGATCCGTAAAGGGATAGGAGGGAGAAGGAGTATGATACTGACAGAAGACGGGAAAAGGACATGTGATCTGCCGCTGACGGAGGCGGCAGATCGCTTTGAGGAGGATGTGCTGGCGGCCGACATTCATTTACACGGCTATATTTTATTGTCGGGAAGAAGGATCGTCAGGGAAACCTATTTTGCCCCTTATGATAAGGACAGCCTTCACCGTATGTATTCCGTGACAAAAAGCTTTGTTTCCATGGCGGTGGGGCTTCTGGTAAGAGACGGTATGGTTCGTCTGCAGGACAGGATATGCGATTATTTTCCCGAGTATACGAAAGGCGTCACAATACACCCATGGTGCCAACGGATGACCATAGAGGATATGCTGACAATGCGCACCTGCTACAGGGGAACCACCTCCAGCCGTTATCCCTCAGAGGACTGGACGGAATCGTTTTTCCGGGTGGAGCCGGATCACATACCCGGAACGGTGTTCGCCTACGATACGTCGGCGACCAACACCCTGACGGCGCTGGTAGAGAAGCTGACGGGGAAAAAGCTGTTGGATTATCTCAGGGACCACTGCCTGCGGGAACTGGGGTTTTCGGAGACGGCATATATCATTCCCGATCCTGTGGGCGTCTCCCAGGGTGGGAGCGGTCTGATGTGTACATTGCGGGATGTGGCCTGCGCCGCATACCTGTGTAACCACTTTGGGCAGTCGGAGGGCAGGGAACTGCTTCCGCGTGGGTATATGATGCGGGCGGTTTCCAATCTTGTGCCTACGGAGCTACAGCCGGTCCAGGATGAAAAATGCGGGTATGGATATTTCTTCTGGATGCCCCGGAAAGAGGGCTTTTGTATGTACGGCATGGGCGGACAGCTGGCGCTTTGCTTTCCCCGTAAGGATTTCTGTCTGCTCACAATGGCCGATACCATCGGCAATCCTTCGGGACTGCAGGTCCTGTATGACTGCTTTTACCATTTTATTTACCCGCTGCTGGAGGATCGGCCCGGGGACAATCCTCTTGCATTTTGTGCGGACGGGTCTGGGGAAAATCCCACTGTGTTTTGCGTGGACGGGTCTGGGGGAGATTCTCCTGTATCTGGTGCGTATCTTTTTTTTCAAAATACGCTGGGACTGAAAACCCTTTCCGTTCTTCCGGCCAAAGTGGCGGAAGGTTCCAGCCGGGAGCAGGAACTGCGGATAGGGAGTGGGACGAGGGAATGGCCGGTTCGCTGCGGAATAGGCTTTTGGAAGGAAGGGCGGCTCCCTGCATTGGGCGGGGACTGTCTTGGCAGGGTGGATTGGAAGAACAACCATCTGCTTGTCCAGGTGTATGCCACAGGTGAGGAACAGGGGCACATCTGTATGGATATTGCGTTTATAAAAGAAGAACTCAGCCTTCGCGTTGTAGGCGCAGGAGCCCCCCTTTTTGAAAAGTGGAACGGCCTTGCATCAGCGAAAAAAATGAATAATCTGTAATCATACCGGAGTCGCAAGGGCTTTGGCGGTAATTTTTTGTTTTATTATGTTTTTACGACATATTGCTATAATATTTTATAATTCCTATTCCGATATTATTTCTGAGGTTCTGTGGCACATATGTCAGAAGGTACACCTTTTGACATTTGGGAAGTCTGGAAGGATGCCATTTGACGGCATGTGGATGGATATTTATGTAATTGTTGCAGAAAAAATATACGTATGGGGAGAAATCGGATATGTCAGAGATCTTATTGGTTGAAAAGAAACTGGTAATCATCGAAGACGGTTATTTCAAGAATGGGGAACCCTTTCTGAATTTCCAGAATACACGTAAGGGAAACCTATATCTTTTTCAGGATGGGGATTCATATTGGCTGGAACTCCGCACTATGCTGGATATGGTCGGACGATATGGAAATATGGCGAAGGGCATAGCCGGCGTTGCCGTGGATAATATTGACGAATTAGCAGAGAAAGCTTTGTTTGGCATAGGGAAATCAGTTTTAGCGGGTCTCATGAATGTATCCAGGCAAGTTGCTGCCCATACTAAAAATCCAATTTCAACGCCTAACTTTGATGCGGGGATGGAAAAACTTAAGGAAAGTCATTACAATTTGGACGATATTACCGATAAAATCTGGTCAAGGAAATTGGATACCTATTCCGGGGTCAGGCTGAAAAATAATTGCCTGTATATGCTGCATAACAGTGGGAATTATACATCCTGCAACTGTGTTCGGTTTGAATCGGCAGGGCGGGCAGATAAGTGGCTCCGGTATTTTTGCGATACGCCTGTCTTTGAGAGGATATCAAATCAATGAATCAGTAAAGCAATATTGGTAAAAAGGAATGGGATGCTATACTTGCTATTTGATTGTGCAGAATGGTGATCCGCGCAAAGAAGTGATTGCTTTGGGACAAACATATCATCACAATGAAACATGTGCCGTCATGTTGTTCTCGCCCACGGCCTTCACAAAGCCCAGTGATTCGTACAGGGAAATCGCGGCAGTATTGTCAGTGTCCACTAAAAGCATCATGGCTTTGGGTCTGTTAAGTTCTATGGCTCTGGACAGCATGGCTCTGCCGTACCCCTTGCGGCGGTATGCTTCTGCTACGAACAGGTCATAAGGCTCATTTTCCTCATACTTATGCGTCACATCCATGTAGCCGACCACCCGATCCTGCTCCAGGGCAAGGAGGATGCGGAAGCGGTCGGGTGCGTCAATGACCTTGTCTGCGGTCCAGTATCCGTCCCTGGAATGGATGGCGGTATACTGTTCCCGGTATTTCGGGCTGTATAACTCAATTTGACGGCCGCCCTGACCGGGGATTTGCCCTTCCGACTCAATTTGAAGGCCGTCTTGACTGGGAATCTCCCCTCCCAACTCAATTTTATGGCTGATCTGGCCGGAAACCTCTCTTTCCAGCACCATTTTCTGCTGTTCGGCTTCAAACCGGGCTCTTTCATCCGCCAGAAGCGAATGCAGGAGACGGTTGCCCGGGGTGTAGACGAAATCGGCCTGCCAGCCTTTGTAAGTCTCCTTCAGGAAAGAAAGCATTTCCTTCTAAGCATTGAGATTGCGGGGCAGCCGGAAGGTTACAGCGTACCTGTTCTTCGCTGCTGAGCATGGGATCGCTGAAGCTGGGGTCGCGGTTTATTTCATTGA
>CANDMD010000136.1 GCA_947385725.1 uncultured Lachnospiraceae bacterium
TCAAAATCTTTCCCGCTCTGTTTATCGATATACAGGTTCCGTTTCGGAATCCCAAGCGGAGCCAGCGCGTCCAACTGGCGGTCAGTGTTCTGATCCTTTGCGGATACACGGACATATCCGAAAATCTGGTGTCCCCCCATAAAAGTTTCTCCCATATGGTTTTCTTTCCATTATATGGGAAAAATAGGATTTCCAACATGCTCACAGATCTTCCATATGCCGGCTCCGCGCAGGACGTAAGATCAATGAACTACAATAGCAGCAGAACTCCTTATACCCCACTGCCGCGCAGGGAAACATGAACAGATAGTAGGGCAGGATATACCTGGTCTTCGCCTCCCACAACAAGCTGAAGCAGAAGCCCCCGATAACCGCCACTGCCGCCAGCTGCCTTAAGATTCCGTTTTCCCTCTTCACCGCCAGCAGGAACCAGAAAAGCATCCCCAGATATACCACAAACTGCAGCCTGTCGCAAAGATCAAGCACTGTCCAGAAGGCCGAGCCGCCGATGCGGTCTGCCAGGGAACCCGCTTCGGGAGGCCGGCTCTGCTGGTAATCCGTGGTAAAGAACACCGACTGGTAGAGGGGGCCGCTCCACTGCGAAAGGATCTTTTTCCCATAGAACTCTGCCGCATAAACAGGATTCCCGGCAAAATATGACACCCGGTCTTTCATTTCCTGTTTCCCTAACTCCTTCATATTTTCATAATCAAATACCGCTGCATTATATACGTCCTTCTGGTAATTATTGTCCCAGCCGCACCCCCGCCTGCTCTCCTGCATTCCCATAGCCAGGGTAACCACGGTGGGAACGCCCCTGGATCGTTCCAGTCCGGAACGCGCCTCGTACACCCTGTAGACCCCCGCAAAGAGCGCCAGGGGCAGCACAACAGACAGAACCACTGCCGCCAGGAGTTTTCTGTCACGCTTCCGGATCAGATGCACCAGCGTCACCAGTGCCAGGGCAATAAAGACGATGGTAGTGCTCTGCCGCACCAGCTGCGCAAGCGCAAGCGTCACTATCATCCCCACAAGATATCCCGCGTTCTGTCTCCTTTCATAACGGCAGAGAAAAAGGAATCCCAGAAGCGCCAGAAAAATACTCAGGATATCGCCATATACCCAAGATGCATAGAAAAACAGGGGGAAACAGAGGCTTATCATCAGACAGTACAATACCTCCACACTGAAGCTGTCACTCCACTCCCTGACCAGCCGGTATCCGGTATAAACAATTCCTGCCACAGCCAGCGCGTTGACCACATGCAGGGGGCGGTACTGAAAGGGCTCAATCACATGATAAAGCAACTCCACCAGGGAAATCTGTCCCAGCTGATAGGGATAGATATGGCAGTAACCGCCCGGCTCCAGAAACGAAAAATTTCCGTTCCTGAAATAGGAGGCTCCCCCATAAATAAAAGCCTGGTCCCCCATGGGCAGTCTCTCCGCGGAGAAGATCCACCAGAAACTTACGGAAAAAGCCCAGAGAGCAGCCAATGCCCCCAGTCCTTCCGAAACCAGACGCTGTTTTCCTGCTTCCAGCCGCCGTTCCAGGCTTAGTAACGCCCGGAACAGGATACAGCAGAATACTGCTGCCAGCAGATTTCCCAATACGCTGTCCCCTTTGTGAAAGGAAACCTCCTCCCCGCCGGGTATCATATACCAGGTATCCACCAGCGCACATACGGCAAGGAGCAGCATCATCGCTGCCCCTGCCATTCTGACGATCCCAAAACTGATCTTTTCCACTCTGTCAAACATTAAAGCAGCTGCCTCCTACAAACTCCCTGCAAATGGAATTATTGGGCAGACCCTCACTGGGCATCCCCAGGAAATAATTCAGGAATTTCAGCAGTCTCTTTGCCTCATGGTACTCCGGATCCCCCTTGGGAATCTGGAACAACAGCGGTTCGGCAAAGGTTTTCAGCACCGCCAGCTCATAGATCTGCGCGGAATTGAACATGGCGTCCGCGTCCTCCTGGAAGGGAAAGATATTCTCCTCCTCACCCCTGCGGACAGAGGACCACATGGCAATGGTTCCCTGGGCTGCCGTCCCCCTGGTGCGCGCATCCCTGATCATCCTGCGCAGAAGCCGTCCGTCCGTGGTAGGAATACGGTTGTGCGCATCCACGTTCAGGGTGGTAAGGGCACTGATATAGATCTTGTATTTGCTTTCCTCAGGCAGCGCATAGGACATTTTCTCATTCAGGCCGTGAATCCCCTCGATCACCAGGATATCATCCGCCCCCAGCTGCTTGTAATTTCCCTTATACTCCCTCTTCCCGACCTTAAAGTTAAATTCGGGCAACTCCACCTTTTCTCCTGCCAGCAGCGCCATCATATCCTCGTTAAACTGCTTCACATCAAGGGCCTCCAGGCATTCAAAATTGTACTGGCCGTTCTCATCCTTCGGTGTCTTTTCCCTGTCCACAAAGTAGTTGTCCAGTGCAATGGGATGGGGCGTCTTCCCCAGTGTCCGCAGTTGGATCGAGAGCCTGTGGGAAAAGCTGGTCTTGCCGGAGGAGGAGGGACCTGCGATCATGACAAACTTCACATTTCCCCGATCCGTGATATCCCTGGCAATCTCCGCGATCTTCCGCTCCTGTTCCGCCTCCTGGATCAGCAGGATATCGCTCATGGAACCGCTGCATATCTGGTCGTTCAGGTCTCCCACCGTCTCCAGTCCGATCTTTTTCCCCCACTCCGTGGAGTCCTTCATGGTCTGGAACAGCTTCCTCTGCTCCCTAAAGGGCTCCACCCTGTCAGGATGCTTCCGGGTAGGCAGAAGCATCATAAATCCCTCGTCATAGGAGATCACGTCAAACCACTTCACGTAGCCCGTATGAGGCAGCATATATCCGTAATAATAGTCATAATAACCCTGTATCTCATAAACATTTACCGTGGAACTCATGCGGTAACGAAACAGCTTTTCCTTGTCCTTCATCCCATGCACCCGGAAAAGCTCCATGGCCTCATCCAGCGGATAGGAACGCTTTTTGAAAGGAACCGCCTCCCCCACAAGCTGCTCCATCCGCGCCTTGATCCTGGAGGCATTCTCCCCCGTTGCAGGGATCCTGCCGTCAGAACTCACATAATAGCCGTGTCCAATGGCAAATTCCACCCTGGTATCCTGTGCCGTCTCCGCCCCGAAAACATCATGTACCGCCTTTAAAAAAAGCATGGTGGCCGTCCTCACATAGGTTTTATGCCCCACAGCATCTCCCATGGTAAAAAAGTCTACCTCACAGTCCCTTGTGACCTTTTTGAACAATTCCCTGATCTTGCCGTTGGCGGCCGCCACAGCGATCATGCCGTCATAATCCTTCTGGTACTCCGCAGCAATGGCCTCAAAGGAAGTCCCCTGTTCATACTGCTTCTTCTCCCCGTGAATCGTAACCGTGACCATATCCTCTACCGTCCCTTCTCATATATTTCCAATGCACTCTCCAACTGTTCCTTTTCCAGAAAAAGTTCCCTCTGCCTGGCGCTGCTCCTTGCGGAAGCCTTCTGCCGCAGCTGTCCGATCAGTCCCTCCACCGCACGCAACCGCATCTGTAGATACTGCTTTAAAACGGGATGCCGTCCCCGAAGGAGATGTTCCCCGTACAGATCATACAGCCCAGCCAGCCGCCCATCGTGACCGGACAACAACCCGTCGCGGCCGGACAGTAACCCATCTTGACCAGGCAATGATCCGTCGCGGCCGGACTGCAACTCTTCTTGACCGGGCAGCAACCCGGCGCGGCCAGGCAACGGCTCACTGCAGTCTGCCAGCCTGTCCTGACTGGCAGACAGTTCCTGCCCTCCGTAAACTGCCTTCATGGCAAAGTAAAATTTGCCCTCCTCATACACGGCATCTTCCCCTGTGATACGATACCCTGCATTTCTTAAAAACCTGCGGAATTCCGGGATCTCCGACTGTGGCTGCAGGATCAGTTCCGCAAAGGACCGGGATTTCACGCCGCCCTCCGTCAGGATCCTTTCCATCAGCCTGCCCCCCATGCCCGCACAGACAAGGGTTTCCGCCTCCCCAATATGATATGCCGCAAGCCCGTCCGACAGCCGGGTCTCTATGTACTCTCCCAGTCCGCAGGCAGCAATATGCTTCTCCGCACCCGAAAGGGGGCCTTTTCTCACATCCATGGCAAGGCATCCCGGACTCTTTCCCGTCCGCACCAGATAGATTGGAAGGAACCCGTGGTCGCAGCCCACATCCGCCACGCGGCTGCCCGCCGTCACTAGATCCGCAAGCATCTGCATCCTCCCTGACAGTGATGGAGTTATGCCTGCTGCCATCAGTCCAGATAATCCTTCAGCTTGCGGCTGCGGCTGGGATGACGCAGCTTACGGAGGGCTTTGGCCTCGATCTGCCTGATCCGCTCACGGGTCACATTAAATTCTTTGCCCACCTCCTCCAAGGTGCGCGCCCTGCCGTCGTCCAGGCCGAATCTCAGACGGAGTACCTTCTGCTCCCGCTCCGTCAGAGTACCCAGTACCTCCACCAGCTGTTCCTTCAACAGGGTAAATGCCGCCGCATCCGCAGGCACAGGCACATTGTCATCCTGGATAAAGTCGCCCAGATGGCTGTCCTCCTCCTCACCGATGGGCGTCTCCAGGGACACAGGCTCCTGGCTGATCTTTAAAATCTCGCGGACGCGCTCCACAGGCATGTTCATCTCGTCGGCAATCTCCTCCGGGGAGGGTTCCCTGCCAAGTTCCTGGAGCAGCTGCCTGCTGACACGGATCAGCTTATTGATGGTCTCCACCATATGAACGGGAATACGGATCGTCCTGGCCTGGTCGGCGATTGCCCTGGTGATGGCCTGACGGATCCACCAGGTAGCATAGGTGGAAAACTTGTACCCTTTCCGGTAGTCGAACTTCTCCACCGCCTTGATCAGTCCCAGGTTACCCTCCTGTATCAGATCCAGGAACAGCATCCCACGTCCCACATATCTCTTGGCAATGCTGACCACCAGTCGTAAGTTGGCCTCCGCAAGACGCTTCTTTGCCTCCTGGTCCCCCAGCTCCATCCTCTTTGCCAGCTCGATCTCTTCCTCCGCGGACAAAAGTGGAACCTTGCCGATCTCCTTCAGATACATGCGCACAGGATCCTCAATGTTGATGCCGTCGGGAACGGAGAGATCCAGATTCTCCACATCCACCTCATCCTCATCCGTGAGAATGATTTCCTCGTCATCCACATCATCCTCGGTAATGCGCAGCACATCCACGGCGTTCTGCTCCAGGATCTCCAGGATCTTCTCAAACTGCTCTTCCTCCAGAGTCATATCCGAAAAGAAATCGGCGATCTCCTGATATTCCAAAACATTCTTCTTCTTTTTGGCGAGAGCCAACAGTTCCTTTACCTTCTCGTCAAATTTTGCCTGTGTGTTTTCATCCATTGTATTGGTTCCATCCTTCCTTATAAATAAGACTGAAATAAGATTGCACTTAGTCTTCACTCTAACCAAGGGAAATATGCGTTCTGGCAAGCTCCTCCAGGGCTTTCTTGCCTTCTATTACCTGATTCAGGGCATTTACATCCGTTCCCAGCTTTGCCGTATAATATTCATAACTGTTCTTCTTCACCGCAAGCACAATGTCGTGAAACGCCTTCTCGCGCTCCTGGCCGGTGGTCAGTTCCGGCAGGCTGGTGTGAAAAAGCGCCGCTGCCTCCCGCTGCTCCTCCTCATCCTCAAACATACTGATGATGCCCGCGGGGTTATAATTTCCCTGCTCCAGTTCCTGAAACAGCCGCTTTGCCACCTTACGGTACAGTTCCTCCGTAAAGTCCTCCGCGGAAATATATTTTTTGATCTTTTCATAGAGGGAGGGCTCGTCCGTCACCCAGGTAATCAACAGCCTCTGGGACTTCCTCGCGCTCTCCTCCGGCTTATTTCTCTGCTGCACCCCGGACCTTGGCCGTTCCAGGGGTCTTGCCAGCCCCGTCTGGGAAGCATAGCTGACCACCAGCTTTCTCAGGTTCCCTATGCCGATGAGATACTTGTCCGCCACTGCCTGCAAATAATTGTCCCGCTCCACATCCTCCGTAAATTCGCAGAGTTTCCTGGCGATCTCACGATGGAACTTTGTCTTGGACTCGGGATCGCTCATGTCAAACTGGCTCTCCAGGACACGGATCTCAAAGAAAAAGCTGTTCTCCGCCTGGGCTATCCTCTCCTCAAACGCTTCTTTTCCCAGGGCTTTCATAAACTCATCGGGATCCTTATAGGGCCGCATATTGATGACCTTTCCCGTCAGCCCCGCCTCCCGCAGGATGCCGATTCCCCTGAGAGCCGCTTTCACACCCGCGCCGTCGCTGTCATAGGCCAGTAACACGCTGTCCGTATACCTCCTGAGGAGATTCGCCTGTTCCGGAGTAAATGCCGTTCCCAGGGACGCCACCGCCTGGGTGAAACCTGCCTGATGCATGGCGATCACATCCATGTAGCCCTCACAAAGGATGATGTTCCCGCTCCTGGCCGTCCTGGCGAAATTCAGGCCGTAAAGATTCCTCCTCTTGTCAAAGACGGGCGTTTCGGGTGAGTTCAGGTACTTGGGTTCCCCCTCCCCCATCACCCGTCCGCCGAAACCGATGACACGGTGGTTACTATCCTGTATGGGATACATGACACGGTTCCAGAACTGGCTGACCAAACCGCGTTTCTCCGAATAACTGGCAAGTCCCGCCTCCTTGATCAGCTCATCCTCAAACCCCTTACTGCGGAGATACTGCACCAGTTCGGCGCCGTTCTTTCCCGCATACCCCAGTCCGAATTTGTGCATGGTCTCGTCGGAAAGCTGTCTCTTGCTCAGATATTCATATCCGATCCTGCCCCGGGGACTGCGGAGCTGGTAATAAAAGAATTTGGCGGCCTCCTTATTGACCTCCAGCATCCTTGCCCTCCTGTTCTCCCGTCTGCGTGTCTCCTCGTTGTATTCCGTCTCCGGCAGCTGTACGCCAGCTCGGTCGGCAAGCATCTTCACCGCTTCCAGAAAGGAATAGTTCTCATACTTCATGATAAAAGTATAGACATTCCCGCTGACGCCGCAGCCAAAACAGTGGAACATCTGCCTGCTTCCGGATACGGAGAAGGAAGGCGTCTTCTCATTGTGAAAAGGACAGCAGGCCCAATGGTTACCGCCCTTCTTCTGCAATTTCAGATAGCCTGAAATGACCTCCACTATATCATTTTTTGATCTGACTTCTTCTACAAGTTCTTCCGGGTAATACATGGATTCCTCTCTATATGCCCCACGACTTGGGTATGTAGATCATGTCGTAGGTGGCTATGGCAAACCGGTCCGTCATGGCCGCAATATAATCGCAGACCACCTGTTCCCTGGGCTCCCCCTCGGAAAGCAGGTCCAGAAATTCCTCCGGCAGTTCATCCGTATGCTTCATGAAATGCTGGTACAGGGTCTCCGTCAGTCTCTCCGCCTTGCCCTCCTCGCTCTTCGCCACCGGATTCTGATATACGTTTTCAAACATAAACCGCCGCATGTCCATCATTGCCTTCGCGATACCATCGGACATGCAGATATCGTTTTTCCCCATACTGTTCGTCACAATATCATGCACAAAGTGGTCCAGTCTTTCACTGGGCGTACAGCCGATCACATCACGGATCTCCTTCGGCACATCCATCTCCTTCAGGATCCCCGCCCTCACCGCGTCATCCATGTCGTGGTGAATGTAGGAAATCTTGTCCGAAAGCCGTACCACCTTGCCCTCCAGGGTGTGCGGCTTTCCGGTGGTCTGATGGTTCAGTATGCCGTCCCTGACCTCATAGGTCAGGTTCAGCCCCTGTCCGTGCCTCTCCAGCCTGTCCACCGTCCGCACGCTCTGCTGGCTGTGCTCAAAGCCGATGGGACATACACGGTTCAACGCCCGCTCGCCCGCATGGCCGAAAGGCGTATGCCCCAGGTCATGTCCCAGCGCAATGGCCTCCACCAGATCCTCATTCAGTCTCAGCGCCTTGGCTATGGTCCGCGCATTCTGGGAGACTTCCAGGGTATGGGTCAGGCGTGTCCTGTAATGATCCCCCTCCGGCGACAGAAATACCTGCGTCTTGTCCTTCAGGCGCCGGAATGCCTTACAATGCAGGATCTTATCCCTGTCACGCTGGAACGCGGGACGGATATCACACTCTATCTCCGGCCTGTTCCTTCCCTTGGAATCCATACTGAGCGAGGCATAGGGACTCAAATACTCCTTTTCCCTCTGCTCCAGGTTTTCTCTTATTGTCATGTCTGCCTCTTTTCCGGCGCTGCCAGCGCCATACGCTGCATGCGCCACAAGCAGGAAACCATTCTCCTATTATGAATATTCTACGCCGGGGAGGAAATTCCTTTTTATTTTTTATGATAATTATTTTCCACGTTTTTCAGCGACAGATATCATAAATAAATTCCGCATTTTTATCCATGGCATCCCGCGCCGCTTTCACGGGAGACATCTGAAACACATGCCACATGCCAGGATAGATGTCCATCCGCACGGATACATTCACATCCACAAATGCCTGATGAAGCCTTGTGGCGTCACTGAGCAGTATCTCGTTCTCCCCCACCTGGATGTAAGTGGGGGGAAATCCGGTGAAATCGCCAAACAGGGGAGAGATCAGCGGATCCATTAAATCCCGGTCTCTGGCGTACGCCAGAATCATCCGGTCTATGTACTCCCTGTTCAGGACCGGATCCAATGCGGCTTTGGTGGCAAAGGATTCCCCTGAGGAGGTGAGGTCCGTCCAGGGGGACATTAGGGCTATGCCCCTGGGCAGCAGTCTACCCTCCTCCTTCAGCTTCAGTGCCAGGGCCAGGGCCAGATTCCCTCCTGCGGAGTCCCCCGTCAGGATCACGTCCCTTGCGCCATAGCCCAGCAGCATCAGATAATTCCACGCCTTCATGGCATCCTCCAGGGCCGCGGGACATGGATGCTCCGGCGCCAGCCTGTAATCAAAGCAGAACACATCCATGGAGGTGGACATGGCAAGCTTGGAAGTAAGTGTCCGCGCATAAATGCTGCTGCCGGTGGAATACCCTCCCCCATGGCAGTGCATGATGATATACTTCTTCATATGGGCGCGGTTGACGCTGACCCATTCGCCATACATACCGTTGATGTCGGTCTCACGATACTGTATATCCCTGGAATTACTCAGGATCGCCCCGATATGGTCCTGGGATTGCCTATGCTTTTCAATATCCGGATTTTCCACCAGGCCGTGCACCCGCCTGATCAACTGCATTAAGTTCTGGTTACGTCTCTCGTCCATATCCATTATCTCCTGTTTCTCCGCCACCCTTCCCGTAAGACTGATTTATTTCAAGTGCAGTCTTTTATAAATCGCGTGCCGCAGCCTGCTTCGGGACAGCATCGTAATGAACGCGATATCCAGGATACCGCACACGGTCAGCACCACCGCCGACCAGCCCAGTGCAATCTCTTTTCCCAGATAACGGTCTATCATGATCTCAATCCCCATGCACAGCAGTCCTGCCGCCGTGAAAAAATCCAGGCAGCCTACCAGGAACGCATAGGGCAGCTTGCGGACACATACTGTGAATAGTTCCGCGATTACCGTCACCAGCACTGTGATCGGCAGCCCAAGTCCGAAGAACCATCCGCTGCTCCCCACCAGATAGGTCAGCATATACAGATATGCCGCCACCGCCACGCCGTCCAGCAGCAGGGACACATAGACAGGCTGTCTCTTAAAGATGACCACCGGGATCAGTATCACCCACAGGACAATGCAGACCCCGCCTACCGCCAGGGACCAGAGCGCGCCCTGAAAACTCAGCGCGTTCAACACGCCGCAGATCACCCCCGTGGCAGCCAGAATAGCAGTCAGGAGAATCCCTATGTCCTTCCTCTTAACAGTCTCCACCTGCCCCTTCTCACTGGGAAAGGGCGAGGATCCTTCTTTCCGTTTCCCAAACTCATTCGGATTGATCACGACGGTATTGCACAGAGGACACGTTCTGGCATCCGCCTGTAATTCCACCCCACAGTTTACACAATATGACATAAGATACCTCCTGTTTCCGTTCCGGAACCGCTTTCAACTCCGGAACCGCTCTCAGTTCCAGTTGCCCTCTGCTCGCAAATCCGGCTGCCCTCTACTCTCAGATCCGGTTGCCCCCTGCTTTCAGATCCGGTTGCCCTCTGCTTTCAGATCCGGTTGCCCTCTGCTTTCA
>CANDMD010000137.1 GCA_947385725.1 uncultured Lachnospiraceae bacterium
TTCCAGGGGCCGGGCGGATATGGAGACCGTGAACCAGACAATGGAATCCATTGTCCAGTCCATGAAACAGCTGTCAGAGATTGTAAATGAGGTAGGCAGTTCCACCAGGCAGATCAATTCCATGGTGGAGATGATCAGTGATATTTCAGACCAGACCGAACTGCTGTCTCTGAATGCCGCCATTGAGGCCGCCTGCGCCGGGGAAGCGGGCAGGGGCTTTGCTGTGGTCGCTGAAGAGATCCGGAAGCTGGCGGATATCAGTTCCAACTCCGCCTCCAGGATTTCCGAGATCATCATGCAGGTCAACACCCAGGTAGCCGGCATGATAGACCAGACTGCACAGAGCGTTTCACATATTGAAGCCAGCTCCGACAAGATCACGGCGTCCTGCGATATCTTCGAAAATATTTACAAAAATGTCAATGAGACCGACCGGATGCTCAGTGAGATCGTGGCAGAAATCGCCAATGTGGATGACGTAGCTACCAATATCGCCGCCCTCTCCCAGGAGCAGTCCGCAAGCACCGAGGAGATCCTTGCTTCCACGGAACTGCTGGCAGAGTCCTCGCTGCAATTTTCAACAGACAGTAAAGAGATGGCAAGAGGCGCCGACAGCGTTTCCGATGCCGCTTTCGCACTGGCAGAGCATATGCGGAAATTTAAAATTTAGGGCAAATACATTAGAGCATGTTTGAAAAATGCTTTCCCTGGGATGTGCGTCACACTTTGCGGGATGCATGCCCTGATTTGGGAGGCGTAGTGGGGCTACGGTGACCAAATCGGGGTGCAGCAGGCCGCGAAGAGAGGCGTGCAGACCGGGGAATGATTTTTCAAACACACTCTAGTACATTGTTGCATTAATCCTGAAGTAAATCAGTGCTTGATGTTTGCGTCAGCGCAAGGCGGAGGAGGGAGGCGATGCGGTGGCATCGTTGACTGACGACAACGCAGCGATGACGCGAACAGCGAGTGCTGATTACTCAGGAATTAATGCAATGATGTACTAGGGGGACGAATAGCGCTTATGATTCGTCCCCCTTCATTTTCCCTTATTTTATAGGTCCAGAGTTCCAATCTGTGGATCATCCTCCCTCAACGCATCCAGAAAAGTCAGGAAGGATCGGCATCTCCTCAGCGTTCCTCCATAGGAATATACTCCTTCATTCCCATGACGCTCTTATAGGCAGGACGGATGATCTTATCCATGTTGATCAGCTCTTCTATCCTGTGGGCGCTCCATCCCACGATCCTGGCAATGGCGAAGATAGGTGTATACATCTCCAACGGGATCTCCAGCATGCTGTACACAAATCCGCTGTAAAAGTCCACATTGGCGCTGACGCCCTTGTAGATCCTCGCCTTCTCGGAGATCACCTGGGGCGCGATCCTCTCGATCATGGAATACAGTGCGAAATCCTTCTGCCTTCCCTTGGCGGTGGCCAGCTGCTCCACAAAGCCCTTGAACACCTGTGCCCTGGGGTCGGAAAGGGAATAGACCGCGTGTCCCATACCATAGATCAGACCCTTGCGGTCGAAAGCCTCCCTGTTCAGGATCTTCTTCAGATAAGCCCGTACCGCATCTTCATCCGCCCAGTCGGAGACATTTGCCTCCAGATCCCGCATCATTTCCACTACTTTGATATTAGCGCCGCCATGCTTGGGTCCCTTCAGGGAGGAAAGCGCCGCCGCAATAACGGAATAGGTGTCTGAACCGGAGGACGTGACCACACGGGTAGTAAAGGTAGAGTTATTACCGCCGCCGTGTTCCATATGTAATACCAGGGCAATATCCAGCACCCTCGCCTCCAGTTCCGTATATTTCTTGTCAGGCCGGAGCATCATCAGCAGATTTTCCGCTGTGGAAAGCTTCCTGGAGGGGCGGTGGATATACATGCTCTCATCATTCTCATAATGATTGTAAGCATGATAGCCATATACCGCCAGCATGGGGAATACACCGATCAATGCAAGGCACTGCCTGAGCACATTTTCAATGCTGGTGTCACTGCTGTTCTTATCGTAGGACGCCAAAGTCAGTACACTCCGGGTCAACGAATTCATGATATCGCTGCTGGGCGCTTTCATAATGACATCCCTGGTAAAATTGGTAGGCAACGTCCTATTAGCCGCCAGCGTATCCCGGAACTGCTTCAGTTCGCCCTCGCTGGGCAGCCTGCCGAACAGAAGCAGGTATGCCACCTCCTCAAATCCGAACCGCTTTCTGCGGAAACCGTTGACCAGTTCGATACAGTCATAGCCCCGATACCACAATTTACCCTCGCAGGGCGTTTTCACGCCGTCCACCATCTTGAAAGAATCTATCCGCGATATATTGGTCAGACCTGTGACGACACCGTTGCCGTTCTTGTCACGAAGCCCCCTCTGCACTTCATAGCGGTCAAACATCTCAGGTTCCAGATGATCCGCCTCACGACATAATTCCGCATAATTTACCAGATATTCCTCACTTTTCTTCATGCATTTCCTCCTTTTTCGATATCCTTTTCTCCTTTCAATGCACTTTCACGCATATCAACACTGAATATTTATACATTTTATATGATATCGGTTATGGAATGAAATGTCAAATTAGAAAAATATAAAAGTAGTATAAAATTTTGAGTCACTTTTTCAGACCGTCATCAATTCCAGCAGGTCATCCTTGCCGTTTTCCACTGCAAGCTGAACGGGCGTCACCTGATCCTTGTTCGCCAGGTTATAGTCTGCCCCCTTCTTAAGCAGAAGCCTGGCCGTCTGGATGCTGTTTCTTCTGATCAATATATGCAGGACGGTATCCCCTTCCCTGTTCTGGGCATTGATATCCAGACCCGCCTTCAGCATGGCCTTTAACACCTCCAGGCTGCCGTGCCACTCCGCGTTCAGCATCATCGCGTTGTTGCCATCGTTGTTCCTGTAGTTGACGTCGGCTCCCTTTTCGATCAGGACAGGGGAAACCTCACTGGATATGTACAGTTCCCGGTCCTGGGCAAGCATCAGGGGCGTATTCCCCTCCCTGCCGGGGATGTCTATATGTTTCAGACACCGCAGCATCTCAACCCTTTCCGCAGTCCTGATCTCCTTAAAAGATATCTTTTTGCAGACGGCGATGTGGGCAGGCGTTTCCTCCTTCACGTTCAGGATGGTATCGTCCGCCCCGGCCTCCATCAGCATCTGCACAATCCTGGGGAACCCGTATTCGCATGCGGCATGGAGGGGTGTCGTCCCCGCCACGGCCGGACTGTCCTCTGTGATATTGACGTTGACGCCTTTTTTGATCATCGCTTCGAGCGCTTCATAATGATTCTCCCTGACCGCGGTATGGACTGCGGATTTCCCGTATTTGTCCAGTGCCTCCATGGATTCCACGCTGAAAAACTCCATCAGGTCTGCCAGTTCCTGTTCTTCAGGATCAGTTTCAAAGTCCGATCCCCTCCTGTCACGGCCGACCAGCACACGCACCGGGGTCTTGCCGTCCGTCAACGGCTCATTCAGGTCAACCCCCATATGATACATTTTCTCGATCAGCAGACGCTTCTCATAAACATTTTTCAACAGATAATCCCGCAGGTTCGTCTCGGTATGCTCGATGTAGCTGGTCCCGGTAAAGCTGAAGCCCTGTTCCTTCACATAGTCCAGGATTTCCAACGCCTTCTCCCTTTCCTCCAGGCTGTGGGCCGAGTCAAAGAAATTGAGCAGGCTGCGTATGGACTGAAAGCCGTATGACGTCTCCTCGTCATCATCGGGATCGGCCTTCAGGAGCATGAGCTGGATCAGCTTCACAAATTTCTCAAGCCCTCCCTTCCGCGTATCCTCGTCCTTGTTGTACCAGTATTCGATTACCTGCCTTTCCTGAACCAGCATCTCCAGCGCAGTCTTGCTGTCCTGCGCCATGACATCCACACCCTTTATGATAAATGATTCTTCCATTGTCCCTGATCCTCCTGATTTCAACTGATGTCAGAACAATTCGTTCCGCCATACGCCGTCTGACGCATTGCGGAACAAATTTACTGTCTGGTAAATTGCGCTCTTCGGCGTCCCTGCCGTCCGGTGTCCCGTTGTCTGTTTACTCCGCCCTGTCCAACTCTCCCTTGAAAGCCTTTACCACATCGGTCAGATAAGGATTTAACAGTACAAGCCCGTCCAGCCTCGCATTGACCATAACCGCCGACATGTCATCCACGGCGCGGCTCAGCAGTATCCAACCCCTGGCAAGTTCCTTGGTCACATCCTCCTCCGGGTAATCCCTGGAAAGGTATTCCAGCATGGCGGACGCCTGCCAGCCCAGGGCTCCCGGCATGCCGCACAGGCCGCGCAGACCCCTGGCAAACTCTATCGCCGCCTCCGTATTCCCCGGATGCGCCAGCAGAAGATCCTGTAGCCTCTCCGCTTCCCTGACCGCTTCCAGCTGCTCCTGTTCCAGGCCCTGGACTGCAAACCTTCCGGCATAAGCCGGCAGCATTTCCGCCCCGCCAGGCTCCCCTGCCTCCGGCTCCTCCCCGTCAGGCTCCAGATCCCATAACTTCTGGTCAGGCATCTCTAACTCCGGGTCGTCCTCGTCATCCTCCCACTCCTCATCGTCGTCCTCCGAGGATTCCAGACATTCCAGAGCCCTGGCATACTGTTCCCCTATCGCGTCAGAATCCGGATACTCCTCCGTAAGTTCCTTTAACCTCCCAAATGCCCTTGACACCAGCGTTCCGTCCTCTTCAAAGCACAGATTGGCAAGTCCCTCGGCATAAGAGGCAAGGATATGCATTTCACCGGGATAACTGCCCACAAGGTTTTCCAGCTTACCCACCGTCTGGAATGCCTCAAATCCTTCCTGGTCATAGCTTAAGTTGGCAAGGCCTAAGGCATACAGAGCCGCGATCATGGAACTGTCGAGATGCTCCCTGACCACCTTTTCCAGCCTGTCCACCAGGCTGCATGTAACCGCTCCCTCGCTCCCATAACTCAAGTTTGCCAGTCCCTTCGCATACTGAACCGTTACCTCAGTGATGTCAGGATATTTTGCGGCAAGCTCTTCCATTCTGCCCACTGTCTCCAACCCTGCGTCCTGATCCTGGTCATGGCTCAGGTTAAACAGCCCCTCGGCAAGCTGAATCACTATGTACTCCACCTCCGGATATTTCGCCGCCAACGTCTCCAGCCTGGCGACAGTGACAAGCATCCCTTCTTCCTCCTGGATATTGCTCAGGTTCACAAGGCTTCTGGCATACCGGGCGGCCAGTTCCGTGACATCCGGGTGCGCCTCCGCCAGCGCCTCCAGCCGGTCCACCGTTTCCGATGCCTGTTCCTCCTCCTGTACACAGCCCAGCCTCACCATTGCCCGTGCAAGGGAGACAAGGATCTCCGTCTCCTCCGGAAATTGCGCCGCCAGCGCCTCCAGATCCCGGATCACCTGCGACACCTCCTGTTCCTCATACATTTCGACACAGCTGTCAGCCAGTTCCCCGGCAAGCCTGACCGCCGTATTGCTGTCTGTTGCTTTTTCTTTTCCCATCATATTCACATCCCTACTCCTCTCTGTCCCCTTGGACTTTCTCATTATACCACGATCAGACGCCCCAAAAAAGCAGCCGCACCAAATCAACACCTAAATCGGCAAATTCGGCACGGCTGCCTATAGGGCATGTTTACAAATTCGGCTCCAGTCCACATGGCAAAATTCGTTTCATGCCGTTTCCCTGTCACGATGCTGAAAGGCAGTCCTTTGCCAGGGTCAATATTGCCATAAAACGATCCCCTTCCTGCCCGGCATAGAGCAGTCCCCCGTATTTTTCCGCAGTGTCACGCACGTTCAGGATGCCAAAGCCATGCTCCCGGGCATCCGGCTTCGTTGATAAAAAATTGCCACGCTTCCTATAAGACAAGACCTTTTCGTTTGTATGCGACGGCTCAAGGCAGGTGTTCTCCACCTCAATCACAAGAAAATGCTCTTCGGCGCGCAGCGCCACCCGGACGCTTCCGCCCCGGCATTGCTCCGCGGCCTCAACGGCATTATCCAGAAGATTGCCTGCCATGATGATCAGGTCTCTGCCCGGAATGCATGCCCACTGGGGATTGTCCTCCGCCAAAATGTCCAGCTGCACTCCGTGCCGTCTGGCCAGGGCTTCCTTTTCCCAGAAAAGGGCATTAAGGACATGATTGGATGTATAATGCTTTCCCGTCAAAGTGTCAAGTTCTGTTTCCATGTCTCCCAGCAGATCCATGATCTCCTTATTCCCGCCCGCAGCGGCCAGCGCCCCTATGGAAACCATGCAATTTTTCAGGTCATGGGCATAGCGCCTGTGTCCCAGGTCGATCTCCTCCAAATGCTTGTAATATCTCTGCTGCAGGACCGTCTGCTGTTCGACCAGCTCCCGTTCCCTGTTTTTCTCACAGACAAAGAACAGCCTGTTGATGGTATAGAACATCAATATATTTGCCATTGGCAGCAGGACATACCCCAGGTTCAGGCTGTACTCCGTCCAATTTGCACCGCGTGACTCAAAGAAGAGACTAAGGTAGATCATGGCCGTGGCAAATGGAAGCACAAAAAAAGTCAGCGGGAAGCGTTGCCGCATGGTATACCTTGCGCTGAGGAAATAGCTTTTCAGGCCATGCAATACGAACCAGCACAGGAGGTACGACAGGATTCCCATCATATACTCTTCCGCTTCCTGCGGATAACGAAACGCCTCCCAGAGCGGTTTCCACAGGGGAAGCTTACTGAAAAAGAGGTAGACCACAAGTTCCATGAACAGCGCCACCGACCCCCCTACCAGGATCAGGAACACTTCCCTCCTGCGGTCATCCCTGAAGATCAGCAAGACCTGCACAGTCACAATGGACAGTCCGAACACCAGGTTGATTAAACCGTTGTGAAAAGAATTCACCACGCTGAATGCCGCCGCAGATAACAACAGGATCAGGGCTGTCCGCTTCCGATCCATCACCCTGTATTTCAGCTGATCCCTGAAAAAATCGTAAAATACATAATTTACAAACAGACTGGCTCCGAATTTCAGGATTGCCCTTATCATTTGCAGTCTCCCCTTTTGTACTTTTTATAAAAAAACATGGAAAACCTCTGATGGAATTTACCGCTGCAGGTCCTGCTGATCCCCAGCCTGTCCCCGTTGCTCATCGTAAGCTCATTCTTTACGATTTTCGTGACAGCCCTCAGATTCACAAGATAGCTGGTATGCGCATATTCAAAGCCATATGTGCAGAGCTGGAGATACCAGCCCTCCAGTCTTTCATTGCTTTGCAGAACCGTCCCGCCGCCCGCGCCATTGTCTTCCATGGTGAGCAGGCTGCCTCTCCTGGCCTTTTCAATATAAATGATATTCCTGATGAAAACACGCCGTGCCTCTCCATCCCTGACCACCTCCACTGTTTCATTGAGACTTCTCCGCTTCGTTTCCTGTAGGAGTTCCTCAATATCCCGACGCATCCGGTCCGTATCCGAACCTTTTATCAGATACCGGTAAGGCTGCACCCTGAAATGCTCCGGTTTGGGCAGGACAACCCCCGAAACAAAGGCAATCACGGCAAATTTATCCCTTTCCCTCAGCTTTTCCGCGATCCCATATCCGCCAATTCCCTCCATCTGCATATCCAGTATGACCAGCTGGTAGGCTCCGTTATCTGTCTGTAAAAACTCCATGCCATCGGCATAAGTGTCGCAGGCCATACCCTCCGTAAATTCCCCGCTGCTTTCCACTTCCCGCTTCATCTCCTGCAAGAAGACCTCATTGTCATCCACAATCGCAACCTTTATCATCCTGATCTGTTTCCTTTCGCTCGGTTTCCCTTAAAGTCCATTGTATCCCTCCGGCGGCTGTCTGTAAATATTTTCTGTCCATCAGGTAAAAGCAAGTCTCGAAAAATTGCATAAGGAAGTAATTTTGACTTTGCGATGCCGTATAGCCAAACCGTTAAAAAGCAACCCCGCAGCAGGCAAGCGGTGTTGCTTTAATAAGTACAGCTGTTATTCCATTATTGCAAAGAACAGGCTGACCTTAAACAGATCACCGTCCGTCACGATCTCCATCCTGCCATTCTGCAGTTCTGTCAGGCTCTTGGCAATGGACAGGCCAAGGCCGTTGCCTTCCATATGCCGGGATCTGTCCCCTCTGACAAACCTCTCCTGTAGTTCCTCGGGGGTAATGTTCAGCGCGTACTTGGACATATTGCGAAATATAATGCCCACATTTCTTTCCGACACTTCCACGCTCAGGTACACACGGGAGTCCTCTCTGGCATATTTACAGATATTATTCAGCAGATTGTCAAATACCCTCCACAGGTGACGTCCATCTGCCATGATGTTCACCGGCTGCTCCGGCTGGGTGACGATCAGTTCCAGCTGCTTCTCATCCATCCGCTGCTGATACTCCCCTATGGCCTGGGACAGGATCACACTCACCTCGCAGGTCTGAAAATTCACCTCCAGATTTCCTGTGGTAGCCTTGGATGCCTCCAGCAGATCCTCCAGCAGCTTTTTCAGCCGGCCGGACTGGCGCACCAGCACCTCGGAATATTCTGCAATCTTTCCGTTTTCCGTCGGTTCTTCCGCAATCAGGTTGGCGTAATTGATAATGGAAGTCAGGGGGGTTTTAATATCATGTGTCACATTTGTGATCAGCTCCGTCTTCAGATGCTCGCTTTTCATGCGCTCTGCCACTGCTTTGGAAATTCCCTGGCCGATATTGTTCAGGTTCTCGCCGCACTCCCGGAAGCCCCAGAACATGTGGGAAGTATCCACATGTACCGCCTGCTCTCCCTCTGCAATGGCTTCGCTGCCCTCCAACAGTTTCTTACATATCACCGCAACATAAATCACCACAGGAACCAGTATCATTTTCTTCAGTACCCAGAGGATACAGACAATCCCGAATCCTGCTCCCGTTACTGCAACGGCCATTCCCGTCACAATGACTTCCAGTATGGCCGTGCCGACGAAAAGAATCAGGACATCCAGTACCAACGGAATCTCTCCAAATAACCTGACCATCCCGAACATGCCCTTCCCGAAAAACCGCAGTATCCGTCCCATGCATCTCAGCAGGCGGTAAATAACCGTATTCCTCCACCAGAATCCCAGCTTCATGCGGACAGCCAGTTCCCGCAGATAAAAGGTGCACCAGAGCGCCTCAAATGTCACCACTGCGGCAAGGGCCGCTGCCTCCGTAATATCGGACACATAATAAGAGAAATTCACCATGACATGCAGTAAATAGAATGTCACCACCCCGTAAAATATCGTGTACATATCCAGCGGTATGCTGGAAAATACGCTGGGCTGAATCCCCTCCATATCATTGCGGTGTCCCGCGCTGCACATCAGGAACAAAAAACTGTTCAGTCCCAAAAAGAGGCTGATACCCAGTACCCACAGCGCGACATATCTCAGATTGAATACGGTCAGACAGGCGCTATGTAATTCCGCAAGCTGATCCTTCTCCGGTAAGTCAAGGTTCACGTATACCCTGAACACATAGTCTTTCTGGGCATAGAGTCTGGTATAATTGACGATCCTGTCTCCTGTCAGAGAGTCCGCCGTAAACTGCATATAGTAATCCCTTGCCGCCCCGATCTCATAATCTCCGCTATAGGTGGTCCAGATAATGGCCGGATTGTCTGTGGCGCTTCCATTATCCCCCTTCAGGTCTCCGTTCAATATAGCAATATCAATATTCTTCCCCTCGCATACTCCTCTCGCCCCGTCCAGGTCTCCCGCGGCAATGGCTTCCTGCACCGCAGCTGCACTGCGGCTCATAATACCATAACTCTCGTCCAGAAATATATCCACGAAATCTCCGCCGTAATATCCCGCTTCTACCAGACATATTGTGGCAATCCCGCCGGCAACCGCTCCCATTACGCATATGGTAAACAGAAAGAATGCGATTACCTTTGCAACAAAGGATCCCGTCAGCGTTTTCTTTCGTACTGTATTCCCGGTTCTTCTCCTGTTCCTTTTATGCATTACATTTTCTGTGCTATTTATATCCTGTGCGTTATTTGCATTTTCTGTGCTATTTGCATTTCCTGTTCCACTTACATTTCCTGTTTCACTTACATTTCCTGTTTCACTTGCATTTCCTGTTTCACTTGCATTTCCTGTTTCACTTGCATTTCCTGTTTCACTTGC
>CANDMD010000138.1 GCA_947385725.1 uncultured Lachnospiraceae bacterium
GATGGAACTGCCGATCAGGTCGAAGCGCTGGCGCAGGGTTTCCGCAGAGGGGATGGCGTAGCAGATGCCAAGGGTCGCCTTATAAAAATCCGGGGCATCATCCATTTCATGCACGGCATCAAAAGAGGGCTTGCCCATACATTGCATGCCGGTATATGTGAGCATAACATCGCCATTCTTGATCTGATGCTGGGGATGGTTGCAGTCAGCCTTCATGTTGTTGCAGTTTTTGACGAAATCGCTCTTGCCAAGGATTGCGCCCACAGCAGCAAGCCCGCCGCTTGGAATGATACGCTATTCGTGAATGAGGGGATATCATCGATGAGGCTGTAAGGATACTGAATGAGAAATGTACAGAAAAATCACTGCCGTCCTGAATCCGTCTCTTTCGGCAGAGTACTCCATTCGCTTAAACCGATACTCTGCCTGCACCTTGCCTGTTCCATCGTCAAATGGGGCAAATCCTCCTCCAGGTATTCCATCAGCTCGCTTATGCCTTCCCTGGTCACGTTGTTTATCAGAAAGATGCGCTCACACCCGGCGCATTCCAGCCATTGTCTGACCATGGGAATATTGGCGTGGGGAGAATCGATCTTTGTGATGATCCCGATGAGCGGGCGCAGGATAAAAGAACGGAGACTTGGGCTGAAAAGGTTGTAAGGTTCATCTGCTGCCTGGACGATAGCCACCACATCTGCCTCAAAGGAAAAGCAGGCCAGTCCCACGCTGAAGTGCTTGGATTCCGCGTATTCCCCCGGCGTGTCGATGGCATCATCACCGGAACTGGTATATTGTGTCTTCACATAGTGGAGTTCTTCGCCCTTCAGCGCCTGTGTCAGGGAGGTTTTTCCGGCTTCGCTCCTGCCCATCAGAAATAATTTTTTCATGGTAGCTGCAATATCTCCTTCCGCCTCCTGTACTGACGTGGATTTCATGAATGTTATACGGAATGATACCGAAGTGATACCGGAGTGATACCAAAGGATTGGTTTTAGGGCGTGTTTGAAAAATAACGGAACCAATCATGCAGAATGCTTTTGGTTTAATTCCGGTGGATTTCACAGGTATGGAATCCCAGTACTTCCCGGAAGAATCTGACAACCTCTTCCACCGCGGTCTGCACCTCGGACAGTCCGCCGGTGAGGATCAGGGAACCACAGAAACGATCCATAAAGGCGAGCTGTACCTCTGCGCTTTTCATTGCCACGTCGGCTGCCACCACCACTGCCTCCCAGGGGGTAAAGCGGATCAGGCCGATGGATTCTCCGGTATGGTCCTCACCTTCATGGACACCGATATGCAGTCCCAGGTTCTGATATACGCAGGTCTGCGAGGAACTTATGACATGCGCCAGACAGACCTCTTTTCCGGGAACCCGCAGCCGTGTCATGCGCAGTCGTGTTCCCTTTAACCGCTCATAATCGTCATGGAACAGTTTTTCCAGCAGTTCTTCCTTTGTGATCCGGGCCATGGCAGCACTTCCTATCTCTTTGTGATCTTGCAGACAACGTATCCCAGGGTATCACGGAAATAATCCACGATCTCCGTCATGGCAGACATAACATCTGCAATCTCTCCAGTGATGATCAGCGTTCCCGTAAACCGATCCGCAAAGCCCAGGTAGACGTTTCCACTTTTGACTGCGATGTCAGAGGCGATGACTGCCGATTCAGGGGGCGTCATATTCATGATTCCGATGGCGGATGACTGATAATCCACCTGGGGATTTAAGCCAAGCTTCTGGTATATGATGGGTGCCGGTCCTCCCATCACATGTGCAAATGTGATCTCTTTTCCCGCAACGGTTTCCTGTACGATCCTGATCTGTTCTTCCTGTCCGTCTGCCATCTGCCGCTTCCATTCCCTTCGTAATTTTCCGCCTGTGTGGTTGCAATCCAATGACCTGCCTGCAATCCCTTCATCTTTCCTCAAAGAAATATCCTCTTTCAATCATACTATCAGGGCAATTTCCTGTCAAGGTGCTTATTTTTGATTCCAAAAACATACAAAATTTTCCGTTACTATTGTTACCTTTCACATCTGCGTCACCGCAAGGCGTTTTCATGCGTTTTTTCGTGGAAAATTTGAGACGGCTATTTGCAGCCAGTTCTGCGAAAGGGCATTTTATGCGTCTTTTGCATAAATACCCGTGACAGCCTGCAAGGTTGACAGAGGATACCCTGTAGGCCGTATGTCCCGGAAGAAACCTGTAAATCATTCTTCTTCCAGTCGGAAAGCCCGGCTGCGTTCCAGGCGTTTCTTCATCACGCCCTCAGTGCCTTCCTCCGTGGGCAGATAATAGCGCCTGTCCTTTAAGCTTTCGGGAAGGCAGGTCATATGGGCGATTTTTTCTGCCGTATCATGGGCATAGACATAACCTTCCCCATAGTGCAGATCGTCCATGAGCTGTGTGGGGGCGTTCCGGATCACCAGGGGCACCGGTTCCGAGAGCCGGGTCAGGGCATCCGCCTTGGCGGTCTCGTAAGCCCTGTACAGGGCGTTGGAGCGAGGTGCAAGGGACAGATAGACCACGGTCTGTGTCAGGCTTAAGGTGCATTCAGGCATGCCGATGAAATGACATGCCTGATAGGCGGCCACGGCAGTCTGCAGTGCCTGATTGTCCGCCAGACCGATGTCCTCGCTGGCGAAGCGGATCAGCCGCCGTGCAATGAACAGGGGATCCTCCCCTGCCTCCAGCATCCGCGCCAGCCAGTAGACCGCTGCGTCGGGATCGGAGTTGCGCATGGATTTGTGAAGGGCGGAGATCAGGTTATAGTGTTCCTCGCCCTTTTTGTCATACAATAATGTTTTTTTCCCCAGACACTGCTCCAGGGTCTCGTCTGTCACGGTCACAGCCCCATCCGGCGAAATTTCCCCATTCAGCACAGCCATTTCCAGGGTGTTCAAGGCCGTGCGGGCGTCCCCGTTTGCAAAAGCGGCGATGGTGTCCAGAAGCTTCCCGTCCATATGGATATCCATGGAACCGAAACCGCGGGTGTCCGTCATGGTGCGGGAGAGCAGTTCCGTCAGATCCTCCGCCGACAGTTCCTTCAATACAAACACCTTACACCGCGACAGAAGGGCGGCATTGATCTCGAAGGAGGGATTCTCCGTGGTGGCGCCGATCAGCGTAATGCTGCCCTTCTCCACATAGGGCAGGAAAGCGTCCTGCTGGGCTTTGTTAAAGCGATGGATCTCGTCCACGAAGCAGAGGGTGCGTATGCCATAGGCACGGTTTTCCTCTGCCTGCTTCATGATCTCTTTAATTTCCTTGATACCGCTTGTGACCGCGCTGAAATTTAAGAAGCTGGATTTCGTGCGGCTGGCAATGATCCGCGCAAGGGTGGTCTTGCCTACCCCGGGCGGTCCCCAGAAAATCATAGAGGGAATCTGATCCTGCTCCAGCATCCTCCGCAGCAGCCTGCCCTCTCCCAGAAGATGCTTCTGGCCGATATAGTCCTCCAGAACCTGGGGGCGCATCCGGTCCGCCAGGGGTGTGGAAACGGAGGAAAGGGAGTTTTCGGATTGAGGGTCGAAAAGTGATAGCTGATCCATGGGTTTCTCCTGTACACTGTTTTGGAAAGGGAAGAATGCGAAGCATTCTTTTAGTGCCGCTTGCGGCACTGTTTTATGGTGCGGAACCCGGAGCCGTATCTGTCTGCTGGGACAGGATTTCCGCAATTTTCCGGATCAGTTCGTCCTCCTTCAGGCGGAATTTGATCTCCACCCGGCGGGAGGCGGCCATATCGATTTCGTCCGTACCTGCTACATAGATGGGGCTGCTGTAAGATCGGCCGTTGACAGTCAGCAGGGACTGGAGCTGCGCCACCTTCGCCTCGCTGAGCCCGTTGGCCGGGTTCAGGATATACCTTGCCACCGAACTGGCGCGGTCCGAAGACAGATTCATATTGTGCTGGTAACTGCCGTCCGTATCTGTGTGCCCCTCGATAATGATCTCGGCAATATAGTCCCGGAATTGGTCCTGCAGCAGCACATCCAGGTACATGGGAATAATCTCTGTCAGGGTGGCCTTGCTGGCATCCGTCAGGTTAGCGCTGCCGTATTTGAACAATACGTCCGAGGAAAAGCTGATGGAACCGGTCTGGGGATCTACTTCCATGCTGGAATTATTGAACCTGGATTGCAGCTGCCCGATAATGTCCGTCCTCACGCCCACGATATCCTGCAGCTGGCTTCGGGTGGATTCCAGTTCTCCCCTGGCCACGTCGATCTCCAGGTAAGCTGCCGCCAATTGCTCCTGGGTCAATGCCGCCGCGTCATAAGCGTCCTGCAGCTTTAACAGGGAATCCTCCAGGTCATGCCGGGAGGATTCGATCTCGCTGCGGTAATTGTCCAGGTCGATCTTTGCCGCTTCCAGAGTCTGCTTCGCCGCATTTAACTCCGACTGAGTCTGTTCCAGATCCGTGGTTTTCTGCTTATAGATCGCTAATGTAATGGCAATGATCAGGATAAAAATGAGCAGCAGGGCCGCCATCATATCCGAATAGGACTGCCAGTAGCTGGGCTCCTCAAATGTCCCTCTCTTTCGATGTCTTTTTGTCATTTTTATACCCATCTGCGCGCTGCTGCGCGCACTCAGATCAATAGTTGAATACGCATTTTTATTCAACCTTATACCCCCTGCGTGCTTTGGCACGCATACCTATCAATAAATTCCCGCAAGAGTGCGAAGCACTCTTTTTCCGCGTACCTACATGTCATGGGTTTCCGCATAAGTGTACAGCTGGTTGCTGATCTCTTCATTGATGGTGTTGCAGGTGGCCTCAATCCGTTCCGACTGTTCCTGAAGCTTTCTGGCCATGGCCTCCTGCCGTTCCATGGTATCTTCCAGCGCCTTCTGCAGGACTCGGTTTGTCTGTAACAGTTCCCTGGTGGTTCCCGCCATGCTTTGGTAATTGTCCGCACAGGCTTCCTGGGTATTGCAGGCCTTTTGCAGGGTTTTCCCCAGCCGGTCAAAGTCTGTTTCCAGGGCACGTTCTATCATGGCGGCAAAGTTCTGCGCCATTTTGTCCAGGCTTTCCGCCTGCTCCCTGGCCTCGCCTTTCAGCAGTTCTGTGATCTGCTTCATGGAGTTGGCCATATTGGCCTGGTAAACCAGCATGGCTTTGGTGTTGGCATCCGTGTTGTTGGCCGTGGGTTCCACACATTCCCGAAAGACGTCCAGAAATTCATGCAGCTTGTCGTAAGCGTCCGCCATCACGCTGCGGTAGGCAAACTGAAACACCAGGGAAAAAAGGATGCCGTACACAGAAGTATGAAAGGCTACCTTCATGCCGTCCAGCAGCGGCCCCACATTGTCCGAGATCGTGTAGATATCATTGCCGTTAAAGGATCCCAGCCCGATGGACAGACCGATAAAGGTGCCAAGGATGCCCAGACCTGTCATGGTACCGGAGATGGCGGAGTTGTAATAATTCATTCCCGCTTGGTTCAGCAGATCCTCATTGAGATAATCCTCAAGCTCACAGCGTCCCATCAGCCCGTGTTTGGTCTGGAAACTGCGCATCTTCTTCTGGTAGCGGGAAAAAGCTTCATCCAGTATATCGTCCTCGAAGACATTGTCCTTACTGCGGTAAGTCTCCCATAACTTCAGGTTTCCCTTTTCGTAGGCGTCATAGATCTTGTTCGCTTCATCAATCAGCTTATCTGTCATACGGTTCAATCTGGAAAAGCTGAAAAAGGATATCAGGAACAGGATGCCGATCAGCAGCAGGAAAGTCAGGTTAATCGCCAGATTGCCGACGGACGTGACCTGACCGGAGAACACTCCGTTTACCATCAGTACGAATCCTACCACAAACAGGTATACCGGCAAAAGAAAATAATACAATCTGTTTTTCATTGGTTTCCCTCCATTCATTGTCCTGTTTTCTTATTTTGCCCTGTGATGTGAATTTTAGCATATTCCATTTTCTACCACAAGTTATTAGCCAAAATCTTAAAAAATTAAAAAAAATCTTAATAATACAAAGCGGTCTGTAACATCTCTGTCATAAGGCATACAAAAAAATGTTGACTCTCCTCTTAGGTCAGACTATATACTGATCATAGATTCGAATCAAACCTATGACGGGAGGTATGAAAGGATGCTGCAGATCGGAGAATTTTCGAAAATATGCCAGGTCAGCGTAAAGACGCTCCATCACTACGACAGGATCGGACTGCTGGCGCCGGCGGAGGTGGACCGGCTTACAGGATACCGATACTACCGGGCGGAACAGATTGACCGGATGAATTATATCCAGCGTCTGAAGCGTTACGGTTTTTCCCTGGAAGAGATCCAGTATCTGATCACTGTCTCGGATCATAAGGAACTCGCAAGTGCACTGCGGCGGCAAAAAGACAGGCTGAAGCGGGAACAGCAGGAGAGGGCTGTTATCCTGAACGAACTTCAGACACACATTTCTGTATTTGAAAGGACGGGTGATATTATGACATATCAGAAAAGCTATACGGTGGAGATCAAAAATTCTCCGAAAATGAATGCACTGGCTGTCCGCGCCCAAATGGGAGTGGACGAATTTGGAAAGTATTACGGAACGCTCTTTGAGCGCGTGCCCAAGGAGCGCGTCACGCCCACCGGGCTAAACGGCGCAAAATACTATGACGAGGAGTTTAACCATGAATCCTCCGACGTGGAGTTGTTCATAGGGATCAAGGAGAAGGATAAGGCGGATGTGGTCCTGGAATCCTGCGAATGTGCCATGGCCCTCCACCGGGGAGGGTATTCCACCCTTTCGGAGGCTTACGGCGCGGTGGTTTCCTGGATCATAGAGAATGGGTATGAGATGGCGGGAGCGCCCTTTGAACTGTATATCAAGACACAGTTTGATTCCCTGGCGCCGGATGACTGGGAGACGGAGGTCTATTTCCCGGTTCGTAAAAAATAATGCCGTAAAGGCAATTACCTATAATGCAGTAAGGAAGATCCCCGGCCGTCGGTGTGAAAGCTGACGGAGGGGACCTTTTTCATGAAATCTGCTGCTGTCACATGGGGATTATGGTATCTGGCTCTTTTTTCCGGAAGCCCCAGTCTTCTCGTGATAATGTTGTTTAGCCTGATATGTGCATCCGGCGTTTGAAACTGGATCGCTTTTGTATTTCTTTGACAATCAGTCGTGCGGCTCTTCGGCTATTGCCCGTACCGCTGAAATAGAAAATTTCCGGAATGCATCTGGAATAACAACAGGTAAAGCGGAAGGACTGCGCAAAAGTGCAGTCCTTTTCCTCGACAGTGGGTCGTGGAACTTGACATGTGAGTTGAAATTCTTTAATTTATACGTAATGGTAAAGAGGATTATGCGGTAAATATTGTGCCTGCGGTGCAAGACAAAAGCCTGCGCTTTTGGAGTCTGATTACGCAGGCAGAAGAAAGGCATGGTTATGAATATGCAGAACAGCACAGTGGATCTATTTCTGTTTATGGGACAGTCCAACATGGCGGGACGCGGGATCGTAACGGCGGAACACAGCGTATCGGCGCCGGCGTTTACGGAAGGGGCAGGTTATGAATACCGGGCGGTATCGTCCCCGGACAGACTGTATCCCATATCTGAACCCTTTGGCCGGAATGAAAACCGCAAAGGAGGCATCGACGACGGAGATATGAAGACCGGCTCCATGTCACGGCCTTTGTCAACGCCTATTACGAAAGGGCAGGGATTCCTGTGGTAGGCGTTTCCGTTTCGAAGGGCGGCAGTAGGATCGACCAGTGGCAGCCGGGAGGGGATTTCCTGCAGGATGCCATAGCCAGACTGGATGCGGCGTCAGAATTCCTGGCGGCAGGGAAGTATCGGATCAGACACAGGTATATGCTCTGGTGCCAGGGGGAGTCGGACGGCGATATCGCGAAACCGGGGGAGCAGTACCAGACTCCCAGAATGATTCTGCAGCCGCTGGTGGAGAATGCGATCTACTACGGAATAGAGGATTCTCTGGAAAAGTGCACAGTGCGGGTGTCTGTGTGGGAAGTATTGAACCCCAGTCCTACACATGGGGGGGACTATTTTGACATCCTGTCACGGGTGACGGCACAGGGAGACATGCCGGATCTGATACAGATAGATTACCAGTATATCACTGCCTACACGGAAAACGGTTCCCTGGCGGATCTGCGCCCTTTCGTGGAAGACGGGACGATCCGTACAGAGGAGATAGACGGGGCAATTCTTGAGAGCGGCGTGATCGATGGCAGGCTGAGCGGTATCGTGCTGGGTACGGCGATACTCTCCATGGTCTGTAATCCGGCAGTTTTTGAGGAGGCGGGTCTTCCGCTTCCCGACGGGGACTGGGGCTGGCATGACTTTGCGGATATCTGTATACGGATAAAAGAGAGAACAGGGAAATACGGCGCTGCCGTGACGCCTGTCCTGGATCTGAACCTGTATCACTACTGGGTGCGGCAGCATGGCGAGGATCTTTTCTCCTCCGACGGGCGTTTGCTGGGATATGAGGATGACGGGGTGTACATGGGATATGTGGAACTGTTCAAGGGCTTGATGGAATGTGGTGCGGTTCCCGACTCTGACAGCTGGGCGGCCATCAGTGTACGGGGGCAGGAACAGCTTCCTGTGGTCACAGGAGAGTGCGGCCTGACACAGGAATGGAATAATTTTCCGGTGAGGATGAGTTACGTGAATGATGGATTAAAGCTGATAACGCCGCCTTTGGCAGAGGCCAATGGGGGCATCGGCGGGGAGGATAGTCCGGAAAATGCCGGTATGGAAGCGAACCAGGCCAATGAAGCCGAAGGGTAGGGAGATGTTCGGTCCGGTGAAGCCGCGGGCCGGGACAGCAGTCCGGGACTGTGGCTGAAGGCGGTAAGCTTATGCGGGGATACGTCGCCGCCGGAGCCTGCGGCAATCGACGGGATCAATGTTGTCTTTGCCGAGACGGCCAATGCCTTATCAAGGACTTTAACCCCGACCCCAGCATCTGCCGGGTGGGGGAAGATTATTATCTGGTTAAATGAGGAAGGCTGAAAAGCGGCAGAAGGAGGATATATGGGATTTCATATCAGAGAGGGACAAAGGGTGGAACTGCGCTACAGCAGTGTGGAACCGGAGGCGGTGAGGATTGCCATACGGAATCTTGCAGGGGATCTGGGTAAGGTGCTGCCCGGAGTGGAGACGATCCTGCGGGAGCAGAAACCGGGAGAGGCTTTCGGCGCTGCGGGGGCGGAAGCCGCTGTCATTGTCATAGGGACGATTGCGGGTCAGGATAGCAGGGTTCCAGGAAACGATGATCAGGCGGAGACCCTGGAAAAGGTGGCAGCAGAACCGGACGATGCAGACTGCTCCAGACGGCAATGCGGTACGGAAAAGGACAATGCAGGCCGACCCGGGAATGCCCCGTGGGACGCAGGTGGATCAGGGGACGCAGTCTGGCCTGGGAATGCCCCGGGGGACGCAGGTCGGCCAGGGGACGCAGTCTGGCCAGGGAATGCCCCGGGGGACATAGGATGGTTCATTGACCGCAGTCTTATGACGGACGAGACCGGAACGCTGCGGAAAGAGGCATTCCAGCTGAAGGTCCAGGACGGAACGCTGTACATAGCGGGCACGGACCGCAGGGGAACGGTCTACGGCATTTATACCTTCTGTGAGTGGATGGGCGTATCACCCTGGTACTTCTTTGCGGATGTACCGGTAAGGAAAAAGAAGGAGCTTGCCCTGGAGGAGGGATATTGCCTGACGGACTGGCCCTCCGTGGAGTACCGCGGCATTTTCATCAATGACGAGGAAGAACTGGAGGCCTGGGTGAAAAAGTTTATGGGGGAACCGACCATAGGTGTGAAGACCTATGAGAGGATTTTCGAACTGCTGCTACGCCTGAAGGCCAATTATATCTGGCCGGCCATGCATGTCAATTCCTTTAACCTGACGCCGGAAAACGGTGCGCTGGCGGACCGCATGGGGATCGTGGTGGGAACCTCTCACTGCGATATGCTGATGCGTTCCAACAACAGAGAATGGAAGCCCTGGATCCGGAAAAAGGGCTACACCGACGCGGTCAGATCGGAAGAGCGTCGTGTAGGGAAAGAGTGTTCTGTTGGGTGTTG